>NZ_KV822038.1:160923-194223 GCF_001815805.1 Streptococcus sp. HMSC072D05 | reverse complement strand
CGTCCTCTTCAGCCTCTTGAGTAATTCTCCACTAACACACTAGAATAAATAGGATACAACGAAGGATACAACAAAGGATATAATTTGGAAAAAATCTACTGTATACCTGTTCATAATGGAGCCGGTGGGAGTCGAACCCACGTCCAAACACCTGCCAACATATTTGTCTACAACCATAGGTTATGTATTGTTTTAACAATCCCTAGACACATAACTCAAGCCTAGGAACTGCGAGTCTATTAATCTCTTATCAAACCACTAGACAAGGCTTGATCGTATCTCGCTAATCATAAGACCTGTCATTGAACACGAGCAATCCAAATCAGGTCACGCCTGCTGGTTTTTAGGCAGCTAGAGCGTAAGAAGTGTTATTTTTTGCAGTTATATTTAACTGAGCGTTTACGTCGCCACACGGGTTGCAAAATATGCCTCATAATGCCTGTCGAATCCGTAACGACCCCAGGATGTTAGAACTATTATAACCTATCTTCAAAAAAAATGCAAAATCAAGCCGTTTCTTTAGAAAAGAACCCCTTTTAAGGCTTCTGATAAGGCTTGATAACCGGCTACACTTAGATGGAGCCCATCTGTTGTATAGGCTGATTGAAGTTGCCCTTCTGAATCTGCCAAACTATCATAAATTGGTAGAAAATCTACTTGCATATAGGCGGAGACTAGAGCCTCATAGGCTTGATTCCATTCTCTGATCTTTTCATTGGTACGAATATATACTGTCTGCTTGTATTCTTCTCCCTCATTGACTGGCAGAATGGAAAGGAGCTTTATTTGTGACAGCGGATATTCTCGGGCAATCGATTGGATTACACGCTCAAGATTATCCAAAGCATCATTCATGGGAATATCTTTTCCAATATCATTTGTCCCAATTAAGAGAACAATTTGATCGACAGCATCACCATAAAGATGGGCATCCAAATTCTCTAATAACAATCTCGTCTGATAGCCTCGGATGCCACGATTAACAATCGTCTTGGCAGTTCCCAACAACTCTTGAAGAGGGTAATACTCCACTATCGAATCACCAATAAAGATGATATCTGGCTCTAGAACAGATACTTGATTCAATTCACGATACTTGGTTTGAATTTTTGTCTGCTCTTTTAGGAGCCAATTTTCTAATAACTGTACTGCCACCCTATCCCTCTTTCTCTAACCAATTCTCTAGAACTTGATAAACGCCCGCCTGGCTGTTAGCTGGTGCTAGAGCAGTCGCAACTGCCTTGACATTATCATCTGCATTTTCCATAGCATAGGCAATTCCAGCCAGCTCTAACATTTCGACATCATTTTCGCTATCACCAAAAGCCATGATCTGTTCCGATTGCAAATTCCAGCGCTTGAGTAATTCTTCCAATCCCCAGGCCTTGTGAATCCCAGCTTGGAGGATGTCAATGCACCCATAACCGCTGGAAACAGCTCTTACGCGTCCATTAAATAGGTCATTGATTTCCTGCAAAACTGAACTAGAACGTTCTTCACCAACAACCATGCTCATCTTTAACACTCCACCGAAGAGGTCAGCTTGCAAGTCTTCCACAAAATTCATTCGTTGATAGAATTTTTCAATCATCTCTGGAGTCATAAATTTTTCCAGGTCTGTAAAAACCGTTCCTTCCTTGACAAAACTCCCGTTCATACTAGTGACGACGAACTGATCTCGACACTCCCTCCCTTTAAAATGAAGGAGAGCCTTGTCAACCATAGCATCATCCCAAGTCTGAGCCTGAAGTAATGTATCATACTCAAATATCCGCGCACCGTTGGCAACAACCAGGACTACTCGACTCGCCAAGTGTTCTAATAATTGCCTCATCCGATGGACTTCATTCCCTGTCGCAATGACAAAACGGATATCCCTTTGATCCAGCTGATCTAAAATCTTTTCCAAGCGGGGCAGATCTAGCTGACCTCTCTGGTCTAGCAAGGTTCCATCCATGTCTGTTGCAATCAATTTAATCGTCATCTTGTTTCCTTTAGGGCGAGTACCTACCACTTCAACCCTACATGTTCATTCATTTCTTTATAGGCTGTGTCAATTCGTTCTTTGGTCGCCTCGTCCAACTTGTCACGGTGACTGCCTCCCTCAATGAAGTCCTCTAGGATATAGGTCTGATAGAGGAAGAGCGGATAGCCTTCTGGAGAGTAAGTCCCTTTGGGTGTTCGATTGACCCAAGTAGGATGCGCTTTGGCCGTTTCAATCCTAGTCTTGCCATCTTTTTTCTTAATGGTCACATCCATGAGAACACCGCGCTCCGTCCACTTGGCATTTTCCTCATCTTGCATGGTTTCAATGCGTTGGTTTGAGAGGAAATTTCCCATGGAGTAGATGATCAGTTTTTTGTCACCATCTTTTTCAACTGTTTCAGCAGGTTCAACGACGTGAGGATGCCCTCCAAAGATAATATCTGCTCCCCAGTCAATCATCTTATGGTACAGTGTTTTCTGTTCTTCCGTTGGTTCTAGCTGGTACTCAATTCCCATCTGAGGCATGATGACAGTAATATCCGCCTCCTTCTCTGCACGCTCGATTTCTGCCTTCATCTTATCTTCATTCAAATCAGAAAGATAGCGATTATAGTCCTCTTGAGAGATATACTGCTCAATGCCATTAAAACCGTAAGAATAGGCCAGAAGAGCTACCTTGATACCATTGACCTCCTTGATAACTATAGAGGCTTGGTCACGGGATTCATGTGTGTAGACTCCGATGGGTGTCATTCCAGCCTTTTCAATAGCTTGAGCCGTTGAAACCACTCCCTCTATCTGCGAATCCAAGATGTGATTATGAGCCAAGTCTAGAACTTGGTAGCCTGCATCCTTGATCGCATCCATGACTTCCCCTGGTGCATTAAAGAGAGGATAACCTGCCAAATAGTGGTCCTTATTCACCGTTCCTTCAAAGTCACCAATCACCAAATCTGCTTGTTTGAGCCAGGGTTTTACATACTCAAAATTTTCATGGAAATCATAGGTTCCATCTTCTTTAAGAGCTGTTCGGTAGATGGGGATATGATAAAGAAGGTCACCATTTGCCATGATACGCGCCGTCGTTTCACCAGACTGATCTTCCTTGGATTGACCAGATGTACTTGCAGAATCAATAGTTTGACTACTAGGACTCGTTCCCTTACTACTTTGTACTGCTCGAACTAATAAGTTCCCCCCCATGGATAAGGCAACTGCAAGCAATAACACAATAATAAACTGGGCATTGGTCCAGGATTTATAATTCCGAAAGAAATCCACACTAGTTCTCCACACCCCATAAAGAGAGCCCTGAGACCGTCTATCTTGTCGCTTTTCCATCTTTATTCCCCTTGCTTTTACTGCGAGTCTTTTCTTTTATTATACCACAGACAAAAGAGGAATACCGTTTATTATATTATTTTTTAGGAACTTCTGCGACTTTCTTTCTCGCCTATTTTGTGTTATCATGTAGAGGTAATGAAAGGAGAGAAAATGTCTGCAATAGAACGTATTACAAAAGCTGCTCACTTAATTGATATGAACGATATTATCCGCGAGGGGAATCCGACGCTTCGCGCAGTTGCTGAGGAGGTCACTTTCCCACTGTCTGACCAGGAAATCATCCTTGGCGAAAAGATGATGCAATTCCTCAAACATTCCCAAGATCCTGTTATGGCTGAGAAAATGGGGCTCCGCGGTGGTGTTGGATTGGCTGCTCCCCAACTCGATATCTCAAAACGCATTATTGCCGTTTTGGTCCCAAATATTGTAGAAGAAGGTGAAACTCCTCAGGAAGCCTACGACTTGCAAGCCATTATGTACAATCCAAAAATCGTCTCTCACTCTGTTCAGGACGCTGCTCTTGGCGAAGGAGAAGGTTGCCTATCTGTTGACCGAAATGTGCCTGGCTATGTTGTCCGTCATGCCCGTGTCACTGTTGATTACTTTGACAAGGATGGCGAAAAACACCGAATCAAGCTCAAAGGTTACAACTCTATCGTTGTCCAACATGAAATTGATCATCTAAACGGAATCATGTTTTACGATCGTATCAATGAAAAAGATCCATTTGCTGTCAAAGATGGACTCCTCATCCTTGAATAAAGAAAATCCCGTTGCAAGACGGGGTTTGTGTTATAATAGAGGCATGAAAACAAATGATATTGTCTATGGCGTCCACGCCGTTACAGAAGCCCTCCTTGCAAACACTGGAAATAAACTTTACCTCCAAGAAGATCTTCGAGGTAAGAATGTTGAAAAAGTCAAGGAACTGGCTACAGAAAAGAAGGTATCCATTTCTTGGACTTCAAAAAAATCCCTGTCTGAGATGACTGAAGGCGCTGTCCACCAAGGTTTTGTTCTACGAGTGTCCGAATTTGCCTATAGTGAGCTGGATCACATCCTTGCAAAAACACGTCAAGAAGAAAATCCACTTTTATTGATTCTGGATGGTCTAACTGACCCTCATAATCTGGGTTCAATCTTGCGAACAGCTGATGCGACCAATGTTTCAGGAGTCATTATCCCCAAACACCGCGCTGTCGGTGTAACTCCTGTTGTTGCCAAAACGGCCACAGGTGCTATTGAGCATGTACCGATTGCCCGAGTGACCAACCTCAGTCAAACTCTAGACAAACTCAAGGATCAAGGATTCTGGACCTTTGGAACGGATATGAACGGTACCCCTTGCCACAAGTGGAATACAAAAGGAAAAATCGCCCTCATCATTGGAAATGAAGGAAAAGGCATCTCTAGCAACATCAAAAAACAGGTCGATGAGATGATTACCATTCCCATGAATGGACATGTTCAAAGTCTCAATGCCAGTGTGGCTGCAGCCATTCTCATGTACGAAGTTTTCCGAAACCGACTATAAAAAAGTTTCCAATCAAAAGATTGGAAACTTTTTTTCTTAACTATGTTCGGTGATAAACTTGTAAGCTTCTTGACCAGCGATAGCCCCATCTCCAACTGCTGTTGTTACTTGGCGAAGATCTTTTTGGCGAACATCCCCAACTGCAAAGATGCCATCAACGCTAGTTTTCATATGATTGTCTGTTACAATCCAGCCTGCCTGGTCTTGAATATTCAATTCTTTAACAAAATCGCTAACAGGATCCAAACCAACATAGATAAAGACACCACCGAAGGCTTGTTCTGTCACTTGACCTGTTTTTACATTTTCAAAAATTACAGATTCTACTCGGTTTTCACCTTTGATTTCTTTGACAACAGAATCCCAGATAAAGTTGACTTTCTCATTTGCAAAAGCACGGTCTTGCAAAACCTTTTGGGCACGAAGTTCATCTCGACGGTGAACAATAGTGACAGTCTTGGCAAAGCGAGTCAAGAACAGAGCTTCTTCTACCGCTGAATCTCCACCACCGACTACGAGCAAGTCTTGATCACGGAAGAAAGCTCCATCACAGACTGCACAGTAAGAAACACCACGACTGTTCAGTTCTTCTTCTCCGGGGACACCCAAAAGACGGTGTTTTGACCCAGTTGCCACAATGACAGTACGGGTTTCGTAAACTTGATCATCAGTGATTACCTTCTTATAGTCACCCAGGTCTTTAATATTTTCAACATAGCCATAAAGATGCTCCACTCCAAGGTTTTCAAGTGGTTCAAACATCTTTTCAGCCAATTCAGGTCCACTGATGTTGGCATAACCTGGATAGTTTTCAATATCAGATGTGTTATTCATTTGCCCGCCTGGCAGACCACCTTCAATCAAAGCCACTTTCAGATTGCTACGAGCAGCATATAAGGCAGCGGTCATTCCCGCAGGTCCAGCACCGATAATAATCGTATCGTACATTTCGATTCCTTCTTTCTTGTTGTAACTATCTTTATTCTAACTCATTCTTGCTAGTCACGCAAGGATTATGCCTTGAAAACCAAGAGCAAACTCATGACGGCAAAGGATAACACCGGAATGACCAAAACTCCAATCATAATCATATCATAGAGATGGGCTTGGCGAGCTTTGGCTGTCTTGTCCACACCAGACATAGCTCTCAATCCAATCCAAATCCCCAGAAAAATCACGACAAGGATGGTCGTTAAGATCAAACTCTCGAAATACAAAGAAAATAGATGCAGTAGCATGATCTCTCTCGTTTCTATCTTTTTTAAAGAGTAAACTCAGCTAGTCCAACTAACTGAGTTTTCCTTTTTCTATTATATCAAATATAAGTCCGTTTGTAACTAGCAAAGAATTCTTTTGTCCGTTCTTCTTTCGGATGATTGATGATTTCATCCGGTGTGCCAGACTCGATGATTTTCCCTTTATCTAGGAATAAAACCTTGTCTGCCACTTGGGCTACAAAAGACATATCGTGACTGACCAAAATCATGGTCTGACCTGACTTGGCAGCATCTGCAATAGACTTTTCTACTTCTCCGACCAACTCTGGGTCGAGGGCTGAAGTGGGTTCGTCCAAGAGCAAAACATCTGGTTTCATAGCAAGCGCACGCGCAAGGGCAACTCGTTGCTTTTGTCCACCTGATAAATGGCGAGGATAATGGTTTTCACGGTCAGAAAGACCAACCTTGGCCAACTCTTCCTTAGCGATTTTTGTTGCTTCCTCGTCTGATAATTTCTTAACGACAACCAAACCTTCCTTGACATTGTCAAAAGCTGTTCGGCGTTCAAACAAATTAAACTGTTGGAAAACCATAGACAACTTGCGACGAAGGGTTAGGATTTCTTCTTGGCTAATCTGAGAAAAATCAACTTTAAAATTGTCAATCTGAATCGTTCCACTATCTGGAGTTTCAAGATAGTTTAAACTTCGAAGAAAGGTTGATTTCCCAGCTCCAGATGAACCAATCAAAGCCACTACCTCACCTTTTTGGATTTCCAAGTTCAGATGATCCAAGACTGTCTGTCCTGAAAAGGATTTGCTTAAATTCGAAATCTTAATCATTAACGAAGGTCTCCTTTCACATCTGTAGACACTGTATCCGGCGCTGAGATAGCCATTTTTCTCTCGATGAAACGGCCGAGGCTTTCAATTCCGATATTGACCACCCAATAAACAAGGGCTACGGAGATGAAACGCTCAAAATAGCGATAATCGGCTCCACCCAAAATTTGAGCCTGAGCAAAGACTTCCACAACACCTGCACTAAAGGCTAGAGAAGTTCCCTTGGTCAAACCGATAAGAGAGTTAATCAAAGTCGGTGTCGCTACCACCGCTGCATTTGGAATAATCACGCGACGGTAAACTTGAGCTCGCGTCATACCCAAACTGCGTGCCGCCTCAATTTCACCGGGATTAACAGAAAGGATGGCTGCACGAATCGTTTCACTTGCATAAGCCGCCTCATTAAAAGCAAAGGCCACAATCGCAAAAAGTGCTGCTGGAATCGCATTGATATTGAGACCAGTGCCCCATTGTTGGTTGATAGCTTTCAGTAACAAAGGAATTCCATAGTAGGTCAACATAAGTTGAACTAGGATTGGGGTACCTTTTAAGAAGCTAACGAAAAAGGCTTGCAAGGGATATAAAATCCTAACACGATTGATCTTAACAATGGCAAAAATTAGGGCAAGTAGCAAACCAAAGAGTGCACCTCCAAGCGTCAACATCAAGGTTGTAGGCAATTGTTGGACAATCCTTGGAATTCCATCAAAGACCGAACGCAAACTAAAGAGCTTACCATCCGGAATGAATTGCATCAAACTTTGGTACCAATCTGATGCTAAAAATGTTGTAACAGTCATAAAAACATCCTCTCCTGATAATGATTCATTCTATCATACTTCTGCGCGCAAGCAAATTATTTGCTACGGGCTGCTCAGACTTTGTCTATCTTCTAGTTTATCACACTTTAAAACAGGGAGGCTATATATTTTACCTATCAAGGAGATAAATAAAAACTATCTCAAACCTAAGTCCTCATAGGTTTTTCTATAGCCAATTTGTTTAACAGCACCATTCTCCACCAAAATTGGACGTTTCAATAACATACCATCACTCGCTAGAAGCTTGGCTGCTTCTTGTTTTGACAAACTTCCCACCTTATCTTTCAAGCCCAGTTCACGATATTTGATCCCGCTGGTATTGAAAAATTGTTTCACTTCAAAACCGGAAGTTTCCAACCAGTTTAAAATCACGTCTTCACTTGGTGTTTCTTCTACGATGTGGACATCTTGGTATTCCAGTCCAAGTTGATCTAATTCATTTTTTGCTTTCTTACAAGTTGAACACTTTGGGTATTCGATAAATTCTAACATCTTCTTTTCTTTCTATTTTTTATTTTCTTGAAATGCTACACCTTCATGTTGCAAGAGCCAGGCTTTCTTTTCGACTCCAGATGCATATCCTGTCAGACGATTGCCTGACCCCAGCACACGATGACAGGGTACTAGTATGGACCAAGGATTACGCCCCACTGCTCCGCCAATCGCTTGAGCAGAAGTCACTTGCAAGTCTTTCGCTATTTGTCCATAAGTTACTGTCTGACCATAAGGAATGGCCTGTAAATAAGTCCAGACTCGCTTTTCAAAATCTGTTCCAATAGGAGCCAGAGGTAAGGAAGACAAATCTTGAGCACCTCCATCAAAGTAAGTATCTAAATAGGAAATAACCTGGTCTAGGACAGGATGTTTCTTAACTACTTCTATACTATCTCCAGCGATTCCCCTCTCAAAATGAGTTTGGTCCTGTACCCAAATTCCATACAGATATTGCTCGTCAGCAACTAAGGATAAGGTTCCAATTGGCGACGGGTAGAGCATTTTTGCGTACTTATTCTGCTTCATTTTTTTAATTTCTGATAGGCCAAACGTTCCCCATCAACTGGAACCTTACCGACCTGTTGGAAGCCTAGCTTTTCAAAGATATGCTGCATGACCTTGTTTTCTGCATGTGTATCTGAACGAAAATCTAGATAATCAAAACCTTCAATCAAGCCTTCTAGGAAAGTCTGAGCAACACCTTGTCCTTGGACATCTGCTGCCACAGCGATACGGTGAAAGACCAGATATTCTGATTCTCCCCCCTGCCAACTTCCTTCATAAATGGCTTCATAGGCTTTCTCTGGGCTCTTGGTCACAGCAGCATAGGCTAGTAGTTCTCCTTCTTCCAAGGCCACATAAGCTTGACCAGAGATGATATCATCAATAATGATATCTGCATTTGGATAGCCATTTTGCCACTGGTCGCTACCGGACTCAGCTAAGCACTTTTTAGCATCCTCCATCACCTGCATAATCGCATCAACTTCGTTTGGAAAAGCTAAACGAATCTCCATCTTTTCCCCTCATTTCTAACTATTTTCTCTCATCATAGCATAATTTAAAGCTTTCTACAAGCAGTTGAAACTTGACTTTTGTTTTTTATTATTTTATAATCTAGTTATAAAAACTAGATAAAAAGGAGTTGGAAATGAATTCTAACTTTTCCTACCCAAAATGGGAAGATATTCCGAACATTGACCTCTATCTGGATCAGGTTTTGCTTTATGTTAATCAAGTCTGTGCCCCTATCTCTCCTGATAAAGACAAGGGGCTAACAGCATCCATGGTCAATAACTATGTCAAACATGGTTACCTGACAAAGCCAGACAAGAAGAAATACCAACGCAAACAAATTGCCCGTTTGATTGCCATCACCACTCTCAAGTCTGTCTTTTCAATCCAAGAAATCGCTCAGACCCTCAATACTCTACAAACTCAAGCGAGCTCAGACCAGCTCTACGATGCTTTTGTGGACTACATGAACCATGGGATTGATCCAGAAAATCCTATTATCCAAACCAGCTGTCAAACGGTTAAACTCTATCATCAAACTCTAGACTTAATCCTTATCAAAGAAGAGGAGGAAATCCAATGAATACTAGTCTAAAGCTCAGTAAAAAACTCAGTTTTGGAGAGGAAATTGCTAATAGCGTGACCCATGCTGTGGGTGCCGTTATCATGCTCATCCTACTCCCCATTTCATCCACCTATAGTTATGAAGCACACGGATTTTTATCATCTTTTGGCGTTTCTATCTTTGTTATCAGTCTCTTTCTCATGTTCCTCTCGTCAACCATTTACCACTCTATGGCCTATGGTTCGACCCACAAATACGTCTTGCGAATCATCGATCATTCTATGATTTATGTGGCTATCGCAGGCTCATATACGCCGGTCGTATTGACTTTGATGAATAACTGGTTTGGCTATCTGATCATTGCCATTCAGTGGGGAACGACCATCTTTGGCATCCTCTATAAAATCTTTGCTAAAAAGGTCAATGAGAAATTCAGCCTTGCTCTTTATTTGATTATGGGCTGGTTGGTTCTGGCTATCATTCCTGCCATTATCAGTCAAACAACACCAATTTTCTGGAGTCTCATGGTAACTGGCGGACTCTGTTATACAGTTGGAGCTGGATTTTACGCTAAGAAAAAACCTTATTTCCACATGATTTGGCATCTCTTTATCCTAGCAGCATCTGCACTTCAGTACATCGCTATTGTTTATTACATGTAAAAAAGTTGAGAATCTTTTCTCAACTTTTTTCTTTACACATATTGATAAAATACTGGTGCAAGCGAGCATCATCTGTTAACTCAGGATGAAAAGAGGTTACCAGCATATTTTTTTCTTGGGCTGCAACGATTTGATCATCAACTGTTGCTAAAACTTCTACACCCTCTCCAACACTGCTGATAATCGGTCCACGGATAAAAGTCATGGGAATCTGACCAACTCCCTTACATTCTGCCTCTGTATAGAAGCTTCCTAGTTGGCGCCCATAAGCATTGCGCTCAACCACTATATCCATAGTCGCTAGATGACTTTCTTCCTGAGAAGTAATTTTCTTAGCCAGCAAGATTAAGCCCGCACAAGTTCCAAAGACTGGTAAGTCATTGAGAATAGCTCCTCTTAGAGGAATCAACATGTTCTGGTCACGCAAGAGTTTGCCCATGGTTGTAGATTCTCCACCAGGCAAAATCAAACCAGACAAGTCACTCTGATATTGTTGAAAATCCTCTAAATTTCTGATTTCGACACTAGTGACTCCTAATTTATCTAACACTTTTGCATGTTCTGCAAAGGCACCTTGCAAGGCCAATATTCCAATTTTCATCTATTTTCCTCGCTCTGCCATAAGAATTTTGATTTCATTCTCATTGATACCAACCATGGCTTCCCCTAGATCTTCAGAGATTTGAGCCAGAATTTGAGGATTTTTGTAGTTGGTTACGGCCTTAACAATAGCACTTGCTCGTTTAACTGGGTCGCCTGACTTGAAAATACCTGAACCTACAAAGACGCCCTCTGCCCCCAATTGCATCATCAGCGCAGCATCTGCTGACGTTGCCACACCTCCAGCTGCAAAGTTAACAACTGGTAATTTTCCATGTTCATGGACGTATTGGACCAATTCAACAGGGACTTGCAAGTCCTTGGCAGCCACATAAAGTTCATCTTCGCGAAGATTTTGAATGCGGCGAATTTCCTGATTCATCATACGCATATGGCGAACGGCTTGGACGATATCTCCTGTACCCGGTTCTCCTTTTGTGCGAATCATAGAAGCTCCTTCAGCGATACGACGCAAGGCTTCACCCAAATCCTTAGCTCCACAGACAAAAGGAACTTGGAATTCTTTCTTGTCCACATGGAAACGGTCATCAGCTGGAGACAGCACTTCACTCTCATCGATATAGTCAATCTCAATAGCCTCTAAAATCTGAGCTTCAACAAAATGCCCAATTCTAACCTTGGCCATCACTGGAATGCTGACCGCTTCTTGGATTTCCTTAATCATCTTTGGATCACTCATACGGGAAACCCCACCAGCTGCACGAATATCAGCTGGAATTCGCTCCAAGGCCATAACAGCTGCCGCACCAGCAGCCTCTGCGATACGAGCCTGTTCAGGGTTCTGAACGTCCATGATAACCCCACCTTTGAGCATCTGTGCCAAGTTTTTATTTAGTTCATAACGATTTTCAGTCATTTCTTAATCCTCATCATTTGTATTGGTAGCTACCATTTCATTTTAAGCCAGATTAGAATGAAGTACAAGATAGAAAAAGGATAATTGTGTGGGTACAGATTGACACTCAATGAAAATCAAAGAGCAAACTAGGAAGCTAGCCGCAGGCTGTACTTGAGTACGGTAAGGCGACGCTGACGTGGTTTGAATTTGATTTTCGAAGAGTATAACTAAAAAACTATCTGACCTTAACTTAAGGCCAGATAGCTCAGCTATTGTTATTTTTCAGCTGTAAGTGCAGCCATTGTGATGTAATTGTATGGTTTGTTGAAATGTGGCAAGAAGAATAGGTCTGTCAAAGCCAATTTATCAATGGTTACATGCTCTTGGATAGCAAGTGAGAACATGTGGATTCCCATGCTGATAGCAGAATCGTGTGAAACCATTTGCGCACCAAGGATTTCGCGGCTGTCTTTGTCAAAGACAATCTTGATGGCAACTTCGTGGTTGTCATGTTTGATAAATTCTGGTTTTTGAAGATCGTTAAAGCCAGTTTCAGTTGCATTATAGCCTGCAGCCTTGGCTTTTTCAAGAGTCAAACCAGTCGAAACCATGTGAAGACCGTAGATAGAAATACCGTTTGATCCTTGAACTCCGATTCCTTCCAATTCATGACCACAAGCGTTATAAGCACCAACGATACCAGTACGTACAGCATTAGATGCAAGAGCGATGTAGCTTGTATCTTTACGAGCATTGTCATAAACAGTTGCACAGTCACCAACAGCGTATACACCTGGGATAGATGTTTCTTGTTTCTTATCTACAAGGAAAGCACCGTTACGGAAGAGTTCAATCTTACCGTCAGCAAGAGCTGTGTTTGGACGGAAGCCAACAGCAAGAACCACCATATCCACATCAAATGTTTCTTTGTCTGTTACCAAGCGTTCAACTTTTCCATCACCTTGGATGGCTTTAACTGTTTGACCAAGAGCCAAGCGAATGTTGTGGTCTTCCAAGTTCTTCGCCATCATTTGAGTAAAGTCTTTGTCATAGTAGCCGTTCAAGACAGTGTCTACAATATCTACAAGCACTACTTCTTTTCCAAGACGCTCGAAAGCTTCAGCAAGTTCTACACCGATGTAACCACCACCAACAACGGCAATGCGCTCAAGGTGTTTGCTCTTGTCTTCAAGTTTTTCAATAACTTCTTCAGCGTTTTGGTACAATTTAACAAATTGTACATTTTCAAGAGTCGCTTTGAATTCGCGGTTACCCTTAACGATTTCAACACCTTCGATTGGAGGCAAGATTGGAGTTGAACCAGTTGCAAAGATCAATTTATCATAAGACTCTTTGTGTTCTTTACCTTCAACTTCTGCAGTCACAACTTTGTTATCGTAGTCAATTGAAAGAACTGGTGAGTTCATGTAAACTTTAGCACCTTTTGCTTCCAATTTTTCTTTATCAGAGTAGAAGAGACCTTCTGGGCCATCAATTTGTTCCCCGATCCAAAGCGCCATTCCACAACCAAGGAATGAAATATTTGAGTTTTGGTCAAATACTACGATTTCGTTCTCATGTCCGAAGTTGTCCAACATCGTATTAATACAAGCTGTACCAGCGTGGTTAGCACCAACTACAACGATTTTACTCATAGAAAAATTCCTACCTTTAATTTTTGATTTACCTTTCTAGTATATCATTTACTGTTAGCGTTTACAAGATATTTGCTCAGAATTCTCTTTTTTTCAGAAAAAAATACACTTAACATTGATAAATCCAATTTTTCTATCGCTTTCATATTAGTTTTGAGCATATTTCTTGACTTTTTGTCAAAATTCATTTGTGAAAACGCTGACTTTATGATATGCTAGATACATGGAAAGAAAATGTAAGGGGTTTAATTTTTCTTTAACGACCTTATATTGAATGATTTCCTATAAAGAGAAAGGAGCTGGTAGCTTGCCTCTTCATTCACGTTCTGAACGGCTAATGGGAACAACGATTACGATTTCATTAGTAGGTGAACAGGCTGATTGCCTACTTCAAGGAGCCTTTGATTTGCTCAAGGAACTCGAATACCGCTTTAACGCCAACAGTCAAGAATCCGAACTGATGGAAATCAACTACCAAGCTGGAATCGCACCTGTTAAGGTCCATCCTGACTTATTTGAACTGATTGCTCTTGGACTTGAGCATAGCCTAGCTCCATCTAGCCATCTAAACATCAGCATTGGCCCCTTGATTCAAACCTGGCGAATCGGCTTTTCAGATGCTCGACTCCCCGAGCTAAACGAAATCGAAGCTGTCTTGCCTCTAGTTGACCCCCATTTTATCAAATTAGATCCCTCTGGCTCTACTGTATTTTTAGAGAAAAAGGGAATGAAGCTTGATTTAGGTTGTTTAGCCAAGGGCTATAGTGCAGATAAGGTTGCCCAGTATTTGAAAGAACACGGTGTCACCTCTGCCTTGATCAATCTCGGAGGAAATATCCTCACCATCGGGAACAATCAAGCCAAAGAAGGTAAAGACTGGCAAATCGGTATTCAGGATCCGCGAAATCCTCGTGGCAATCATCTTCTAACCATTCCTGTTTCTAACAAATCCGTCGTCACTTCTGGGATCTATGAACGCCACCTGACAATAGACGGAAAAGACTATCACCATATTTTCGATAGTGAGACAGGCTTCCCTGTCGAAACAGACCTCGCTAGCCTAACGATTATCTCAGATAAATCCGTTGATGGTGAGATTTGGACAACCCGCCTTTTCGGAGAACGTAGCGCTTCTATCCTCTGGCAAGTCGAAAGTTTAGATGGTATCGAAGCCATCCTCATCGACAAAGAGGGGAACCTTACATGTTCTTCAGGCCTTTAAATTTGTATTATGTAAAAAGAGAAAGGAAATCTCATGCTAAAACTTATTGCCATTGTTGGAACGAACTCTAAACGTTCTACAAACCGCCAATTGCTCCAATACATGCAAAAACACTTTGCGGATAAAGCTGAAATCGAACTTGTTGAAATCAAGGATATCCCTGTTTTCAACAAACCAGCAGATAAGCAACTTCCTGCTGACATTCTTGAAATTGCAGCTAAAATTGAAGCATCTGATGGTGTCATCATCGGTACCCCTGAGTACGACCACTCTATCCCTGCAGTTTTGATGAGCGCTCTTGCTTGGCTATCTTACGGTATCTACCCACTTTTGAACAAACCAATCATGATCACTGGTGCTTCCTACGGAACTCTTGGTTCATCTCGTGCCCAATTGCAACTTCGTCAAATCTTGAACGCTCCTGAAATTAAGGCAAATGTTCTACCAGATGAATTCTTGCTTTCTCACTCTCTTCAAGCATTTAACCCAAGTGGTGACTTGGTTGACCTTGATGTCATCAAGAAATTGGATGCCATCTTTGATGACTTCCGTATCTTTGTGAAGATTACTGAGAAATTGCGTAATGCACAAGAATTGCTTCGCAAAGATGCTGAAGAATTCGACTGGGAAAATTTGTAAGATAGGAGACCGAAAGAATGAAATTTGTTGGACTTGTAGGATCAAACTACGATCAATCATATAACCTCAAACTCTTGGAATTTATCCGTCGCAATTTCAAATTCAAATTTGAATTAGAAGTTCTTGAAATCGACGAAGTTCCAATGTTTAACCAAGACGAAAAATGGGACGAAAGCTTCCAATTGCGTTTCTTGTATAACAAGATTACACGTGCTGATGGTGTCATTATCGCTACTCCTGAGCACAACCACACTATCTCAGCTTCACTCAAATCTGTACTTGAATGGCTTTCATACGAAGTTCATCCATTTGAAAACAAGCCTGTTATGATTGTGGGTGCATCATACTATGACCAAGGAACTTCACGTGCCCAAGTTCACCTTCGTAAGATCCTTGACGCTCCAGGTGTCAATGCCTACACACTTCCAGGAAATGAATTCCTTCTTGGTAAAGCTAAGGAAGCTTTTGATAACAATGGAAACATCACCAACGAAGGAACTGTTAAATTCCTTGAAACTTGCTTAGATAACTTTGTAAAATACGTAGGAGTCGTTTCGAAATTGAAAAAACCAAAACCAATCGAACCAGAAGACTTGGATTGTGGAAGACCAATTGCTACAACCATTACAGAAGTTGATCCTGACGATCCAGAATGGGTAGAAAAAGTTGCAGCAATCACTGGAGCTGTTTCTGGTGATACCTATGTCAAATTGGACCACGGTATCCTGACAGTTAACCAAATCGATATGTTCTTGAAAGCTATGCCATTTGAATTGACATACGCTGATGACAACAACCAATTCCTCTACTACAACAACGCTCACCAAGATCCAGACACCATGTTTGCTAAACGTGTACCACCTCAATCAGGTAGCCGTATGTCAACTGTTCATGGTTCTCTTCCGCCAGCACGCATGAAGAATGTAGAGTGGGTTATCGGAACACTTCGCAACGGAAACCAAGAATACGTTCGTACGATCGTTCCAGGTTCTCCTGCAGGTGTTATCAACACTCACAACTACCAAGCTATGTACTATCCTGACGGATCATACGCTGGTATCAATGAAATCGTCTTTAACTTCCAACCATGGCTTGACTGGTACCTACAAGAAACTGGTCAACGTTTGGTAGGTGGTAGTGGCCCATTCGCTCCTGCTGCTGGAGGTCATGGAGACGCTGATGCTACTTCTGGCGCTTCTGATTCAGGGGATGCTGGAGGCCACGGTGGTGGCGCAGACGCTACTTCTGGCGCAAGCAACTAAGAAATCAAAAGGAGCCTAGTGGCTCCTTCTTTTTTGTTAATAACAAAAAAGGGTTTTGTAGATCATCTACAAAACCCTTGAATTTTATGAATTTGGATCATCAAGACTACGGCCGTGCAAACCTTTTTCACGTTGTACCTGGCGTAGTTTTTCTGGTGTAACGTCATTTCCTTCCTCGTCCACAACTTTGATTCCTTCAATGTGGTGACGAACAGAACGACGATAGCCTTCGATATACTCCTCACGAAGTTTAGCTTGTTCCACTTTTTCAGCAGAAGTTAAACCTTCTGTTTTTTTCTTTTTTGCAAGCTCATTGATACGAGCGATTTTTTTCGGATCCATTTCTTCTCCTTTGTAATAAGATACAGTCCGTTCGACTGAGTTTATTTCGTATTGATTTGGTTAAAACGAGCGAGCTTAGCTGCTTTCTTGGTTAGTTGTGACAAGATTGCCAAACGATTTTGTCGAACAGTCTGATCTTCAGCCATTACCATGGTATTTTCAAAGAAAGCATCAATAACTGGGCTAAGCGCAAAGAGTTGTTCTAATTGCTGGCTTGCAGTTCCTGACAAAACGAGTGATTCTACTACTTCTGCCAAGGCTTTCTCTTCTTCATTCTCAAAGAGAGCAGGATCAACCGTGTCAGTTCCTTCGGCTTTTTCAGCCAAGTTGAAAGCACGTGACAGGGATTCGACAGACGATTTGAAGTTTTCTTCTTTGCTTGCTTCTACAAGAGCACTTGCTGCTTCCAACATATCCGCCACGACAAAGTTCGAACTTGCAAGGACTGCCTCCTTAATGTCTTTTGGAGTAGAACCCATCATCTTATCAACACGAGCCTTAATAAAGTCCATAACCTCTGCTTTATTTTCATAAGTCAAGCTGTCAAATTTCAAAGCATAAAGGCTATCGATCAGCTCATCCATAGCAATGTGCCAACCAAAAGCATCCAAGATACGAACTACACCTTGAGTCGCACGACGAAGAGCATAAGGATCATTAGAACCTGATGGAATCAAACCTACTGAGAAGAAACTCAAAATCGTATCCAATTTATCTGCAATGGCTAGAACTGCCCCAACCTTGCTCTCTGGAAGTTCTCCGTCAGCAGATGTCGGCATGTAGTGTTCACGAATGGCTGCTGCGACTGCTGGCGTTTCCCCAGCAAGGAGGGCATATTTTTCACCCATAATACCTTGGAGTTCATCAAACTCACCAACCATACCCGTCAACAAGTCAAACTTGTAAATGGCTGCTGCACGCGCTAGGTCAACTGTTTCATCCACTGACAAGCCAGCTTTTTCTGCCAAGAGAATAGCAATCTGACCAGTACGAATCATGTGTTCACGAAGAGAACCAATCTTTTCGTGGAAGGTGACGTTGTTTAATTTTTCAACAAGGTCAGAAATCACCAATTTTTGGTCTTCACGCCAGAAGAATTCTCCGTCTTCCAAGCGTGCAACTAAGACTTTTTCATTACCCTTGATAACATTTTCCAAATGCTCTGCGTTTCCGTTACGAACAGAAATGAAGTTTGGCAAGAGTTTACCATCTTGATTACGAACAACAAAATAACGTTGGTGTTCTTTCATCGAAGTTACCAAAACTTCTTCTGGAACTTCAAGGTATTTGGCATCAAAACTTCCCATGAAGGCAGTTGGGTATTCAACTAAGTTCAAGACTTCATTCAGCAAGTCCGCATCAATTTCGATACGTACACCATGTTCAGCTTCGATGGCTTTAATTTGGTCAACAATCATTTGCTCACGTTCACGAGGATCCGCAATTACAAATTGTTTACGAAGGTCTTCTTCATAGCTCAATGCTGACTGAATCTTAGTTTCTTGCCCCAAGAAACGATGGCCGCGACTCACACGACCGCCCTTGATATCAAGGAAATCCAAGTCAAACTCTTCTTCATCTAAAAGAACAGTCAAAGTGTGTACAGGGCGGATATATTCAAAGGTGTTGTTAGCCCAGTGCATGCTGACAGGGAATGTCAGTGACTTCAAGACGTCTACTACACCTGGAACAATGGCTTCAACTGGTTGCCCCACTTCTTCCTTGGTAACATAGACATATTCTTCACCCTTGATTTCACGGAATTCAATATCTTCAACTGTCAAGCCTTTCCCACGGACAAATCCTTGAGCTGCTTTGGTGAAGTTTCCAGCACTATCCAAGGCAATTTTCTTTGCTGGACCCTTGAAATCTTCTGTCAAATCAGATTGCTTGTCTGCAAGCCCAGTCACACGAACAGCCAAACGACGTGGTGTTGAGAAGGTTTGAATGGCTTCAAAGGAAAGACGATTTTCTTTGAGGAAGGCTGCCATTTTTTCACCTAGTTGTTTTTCACTTGGAGTTACCACATAGGCTGGTAACTCTTCAAGACCGAGTTCTACTAATAAGTTTTTTGTCATGTTTTTTCCTTTACATTTTCTTCAATCTTTTTTGATATGCCCCTTAGGTACTGGGGATGTCGCTAACTAACTTTTGTGAGTCTGTAAGGAAATCTTATACCAAATAAACTAAGATTTCCAACAGTCTCATCAAAGTGGATTTAGCTGACTGATTTTTGAACCCAAGGTTTCAAAAATCCCCACATAACAGTACGGCGGTGCATATCCCTTTAGCAAGTCTTCGACTTGCCTTTAACGATTTTAGATCACAGTATTACTTACTATTCTGCATCTTCTGCTAGGAGTTTAGCTCGTGTTGCTTCATCCAAAAGTGGGTAACCTAGGCGTTTGCGTTCTGCGACAAAGGTTTTGGCTACGACACGGGCCAGGTTACGGATACGGGCGATATAGCCTGCGCGCTCAGTTACAGATACGGCACCACGCGCGTCAAGCAGGTTAAATGTGTGTGAACATTTGAGAACATAGTCATAGGCAGGGTGAACCAAGCCTTCCTCCAAAGCGCGTCCTGCTTCTTTTTCAAACTTATCAAAGTTTTCCAACAACATTTCTTGGTCCGAAATTTCAAACGAATATTTTGAGTGCTCGTACTCAGGCTGGATAAAGATTTCTCCGTATTTTACACCATCGGCCCACTCGATATCATAGACAGAATCAACTTCTTGAATGTAAGAAGCCAAGCGTTCCAAACCATAGGTAACTTCCGCAGTCACAGGCCCAGTTGCCAATCCACCGACTTGTTGGAAGTAAGTGAACTGAGTGATTTCCATACCATCAAGCCAAACTTCCCAACCGAGACCAGCTGAACCAGTTGATGGGTTTTCCCAGTTGTCCTCAACGAAACGGATATCGTGTTCCAATGGATTGATACCCAATTTTTCCAAAGACTCAAGGTAAAGTTCCTGGATATTTGATGGAGATGGCTTCATGACCACTTGGAATTGGTGGTGTTGGTAGAGACGGTTAGGGTTTTCCCCATAACGACCGTCAGCAGGACGACGTGATGGCTCTACATAAGCCGCATTCCATGGCTCAGGTCCGATAGCACGAAGGAAAGTGTAAGGACTCATTGTCCCCGCACCTTTTTCATTATCATAAGCCTGCATGAGCATACAACCTTGGTCATTCCAAAATTGTTGCAAAGTCAAAATAATTTCTTGAAATGTTAATTTCTTAGACATTGTTTACTCCTTTAATTTATATTATCTTTTTAGCTTTATTCATCAAGCAACCAAGAAAAAGCTGGCTCCTGAAAAATATGACGTTTGGGAACAGTTTGTAAATTCTGATCGCATTCGTCTATTGTACCTAGTTTCAAAGCACAGACTTCTGGTATATTTTCTTGAGCAGTGAAAATTTGACTATGACAGTTCTGACAGTAATAGCGTTGTTTTCCTGGAGATGAACTATAGGTAACCAACTGTTCTTTTCCATGCAATACTAGATTTTTACTGCTAACTTTGGCATTCACTGTATAGGCAGACGCAGTTGCTTTCCGACAGAATGAGCAGTGGCAAAAAACTAATTCCGACAATTCCTCATCTAAAGTGTAGGTTACTGCTTTGCATAAACAAGATCCTTTAAGCATTATGCTCCTTTCTACTTAGGCATTAGAGGAAATTCAAAAAGAACCGAATTTCAACACCCAAGCCTTGCGACTAGGGGCGTCTGAAACGCGGTTCCACCCTAATTTATTACTTCATTGTTTTTAAAAATACGACAGAAAGTGCCAGTTTCTTACCTTGTCCTACTTGGCTCCCACTATCCCAAGCTCGCTGAAGAACGCCATAAGACTTTCTTTCCTAGCTAGTATTATAGCAGATTTTCTAGCTAGTGTAAACCAAAAATGAGTCTGAAAACAAAGTTCCAGACTCATTTATTAGTAAAGCTTCAGAAACTCCTGTTTAAGGATGTCTTTTCGCTTTTGGTTTTTTGCCATGTAAATTTCTCTTGGCTTGTTTCAAGGCTGTAATGGCATCTTTGACATCTTCTTGGCTCGCTCCTGGATCTTTAAGGAGTTCCTGTGCCTCTTTAAAAGTTAAAAGATAAGCTGCTTTTTCTTTCTTGTCAGCATAGATAAATCTCGCGTTCTTTTCTTGGAAAAGGCGTTCATCTTTGACCAGTTTCTTTAGACTAGAGAAGTCTGTAGCCTTGCCATTCAGTTTACTTTTAGCTGTTGCTAGGGCAATGAGAGATTGGTCAATTTGATCCTGTTTGACTTTAGGATCTACAGCTAGTAAGGCAATTTCTTGGAAGGCACGATCATAAGCTCGACGTACTTTTTCCTTGGCATTCGCATATCGTCCAGTTTTAGTCGTTGCATAGTAAGCTTTCATAGCTTCTTTCAAGGCTGTAACGTTCGAATCTTTTCCATCCAAAGCTTTACCAGCAGCTTCAAGACTAGCGAGAACGCCATCAATCAATTCTTGTTTCAACTTGCTTGACAAGGCTGACTGCGCAACTTGGAAAGCTTGGTCATAAGTTTTTCTCTTATCTGCACTACTATTAAAGTAGCGAGACGTTTCTACCAGTTCTTTTTGTTGATTTACCGCAGCAATCAAGGCCAACTTAGACACAACAGATAGACGCAAAGCATTATTTCGACCTGGCTGAACGAGCAAGGAAACGAGATCTTCAAGGAGTTCGTATCCAGTTGGTAAGGCGACTTGTACAGTATAACGACCTGTAGCAACTTTCTTACCAAAGGCGTATTGACCATATTTTTCAGCAGGAAGAGTGATACTTGTCCCATCTTCTCCTTTCAGAACCACTGTAGTCGTCTTTGGAACTGCTTGATTGAAGGAAACAGACACAGGTGCATATTCTAAGAGATTTGCTAGGAAGGTAATGGTTTGGAAACTATTTTCTTCCGTCAAGTCGAACTCTTGGGACAAGGCACTGATAAATTTCAATTCAGTTCGGTCATAACTGAAAATTTCTGCTGTATAATGACCAAACTGTAAGAAATGAATCGCTTTTGTCTTGTCAACATCAACATATTGCCCCTTGCTATTTTTGATTCGATAGACGTAGAGGGTATCAATATCCTGGTTTGTTTTTGCATCCTTCAAGGCAATTTTCACTCGCCCACTATTTTGATCGCGGACAAGTTCAGCAAGTGAGATATAGTCTACATTTCCTGCATAATCCTCTACAAGATAGTAAATATTAGCCTTGTCAACATCCTTAGGAAGTGTATAACTACCATCAGCATTGGCTTTGATCAGATGGGTGTTCTCAAGCGCACGAGTTCCAGACTGGTCTTTCCCAGTTAGAACCATGGTCCCTTTCTGGTCAAATGGTGTGAGGTAGAAAACTTTTTCTGAAAGGATACCGCCTTGACCCACATCTTTTGGTTTGCGAGCTACGAATTCTTGGTTTCCATCTTTAAAGCGAATATAACCACTTGTGATGACAGGTTTTTGAGTATCAATTTGAATTTTGAAGGTCGTGTGTTGTTCTTTAGCTCCTGGAACATCTGGTGTGTAACTAATAACATAGTCATATAAACCATCTGCAACGGTATTGCCATCAAAATCCTGGCCTCTCCAAGCAGTATTATCTAGAATATAACTCTTCAGATTTCTACTGTCACCATCAAAATAATTCTTACGAAGATCCTTTGCATCGCCCTCCCAAATAGGATGTTCATGCTTGGTATCTGTAGCCGCATAAACTGTAGCCCGAAGATTTACAAGG
Source organism: Streptococcus sp. HMSC072D05 (assembly GCF_001815805.1). Lineage (GTDB taxonomy): Bacteria > Bacillota > Bacilli > Lactobacillales > Streptococcaceae > Streptococcus. Next base: position 171,390 of record NZ_KV822038.1, on the reverse strand, counting down.
TTTCTCAAAGCAACCGTTTTATATTCAACTAGGTCTTTGTTTCCATCATCATTTGGAGAAATGGCAATACGGACATTCCCTTTTTCGTCCAACTGAAGAACATGCTTACCTTCAGCATTTTGTTCAATCCCAAGAACAGTAATTCGGCGTCCTTGGCGTTGACCTTTAGACACTAGAAGGTCATTTTGCAAGGTTGCGAGATAGGTAGCATCATTAGAGTAGTTAACGGCAGGATTTTCCTTGTCTACTTCCGTGTAAAATCCATTTTTCCCTTCTCGGACAAGATTGTAAATTGGTTTTTCAACAGCAGGGAGATTTTGGAATTCTCCTCGGAAGCCCATAAATGCAAGACTCACAATATCCCCATCATCTGCTGGATCTACAAAGCGAACAAAACCTTCAAGGAAATAGCCATTTGGCATTTGTTTGCTGAGTTCAGCAGCAAATTTTCGAGCATCTACTTTAACAGTGACTGTTTGACTGCTGTGGGCTTTGACCGTCACTTCAGGCCAGACTGTCTCTGTTAATTTTCGAGGTCGAAGGGTGAATTTTCCATCTTGAACTTCGTCTGTATTGGTATTCACCACCATCTTGAGAGTACGGTCAGTATCTGAAATATTGTGTACAGTGACCTTGAAAGTAAATTGATCTCCAACATTTCCCAAAGTCACACTTGGATAACCATTTTCACCCGTTACATAGAGGTCTGTTGACACTGCAGCAGCTGTATCCACAATACCAGAACCTTGCTGACGAGGAGAGGTATAAGTGCCTGTATCCTTATTAACGTGTAGTTTTGCAGTTGACATGATCAAGGCCTTGACAGTCTCTGATACTTGCTCAGGAGTCAATTCTGGATGGTGTTTTTGAAGGTATTCCTTAACCAGAACTGCAACACCCGTAACGTGAGGAGCCGCCATACTGGTTCCGCTGATACTACCATAGGTATTGTCATTAAAGGATGAGTAGATATTGCCGCCAGGAGCTGTCACGTCTGGTTTCAATTGTCCATCAGTAGTCACTCCCCAACTTGAAAAGTCAGATAACTGATTGGCTACATCAGAAGGACGATTATCCATCTTACCATTAAAAACAATCTTGTAGTTCCCAGATTTTAAGGCCTCACCATACTGTTTAGAAATAAATACTGAAGGAATTTTCTTTGCTTCATCATCAATAGCCATATTGATATTTGCACCTTCTACATTATTGTAGATCAAAGCACCAACTGCACCGTGTTTTCGTGCATTTTTGATCTTCTCTGAAAAGTTCATGGCTCCACGCTGAATGAGGGCAAGTTTCCCAGTTAAATCCAACTTCGCAAAGTCTTCTTCACGACCTAACCCTGCTTCGACGTATTCGTACTCTTTTCCTTTTTCAAAGTCCTTATCTGCCTCAGGTTGATTATAATCAAATTTTCCGTTATGAAGGCCGGCATTTCCCTCTAGACCTTTGACTTCAAAAACGGCTGTTGTCAATGTTTTATTGTTGACAGAAGCAACTGAAATCGAATCCTCAACAGTGGATGGATTTCCAACCAAGCCATAGTCTGGGTTTTCAGCTAGTGGTTTTGAATAACCATTTCCGAATGTATTACTATTTCCTGCTGAGATAAGAACAGAAACTCCCTTGGCACGAGCCCGTTTGATGGCATCCACAATATCAGAACCAGCATCGACCATAGAACCAGTGCTAGATCCCAAACTCATATTAATGGCATCTGCTCCTAAGGCAACTGCGTCATCAATCGCCTTTACATAAAGAGCAGAACTGGTCGTCTTTTGGCGATCTGAAAAGACACGCATAAACATGACTTGGGCTTCTGGTGCAACACCATAGACCTTTTCACCATTCGGTGCTTCTTTATCAGGGTTTCCAGCAGCAATCCCTGTTACGTGCATCCCATGAGAAGTTCTTTCTGCTTCTTTGATCTTATCTGTTCCGTCAAAGTAGTCATAGGCATAGACAACCTTATCGCTATACCATTTACCGTAGTCGATTCCAGCAGCCTTTTTAGCTGCTTCGATGGTTTCCTTGTTTTTAAATTTTGCTTTTGACGGATCCGAAATTCGAAGAACCTCATGATTCAAATCAAGCCCTGAGTCAATAATGGCAACAACGGTCCCTGTCCCCTTGTAACCAGCCTTCCAAGTTTTCGGTACTGTGATGATATCATTGCTTGAAAGACTATTTGGTTTTGCAGACTCAGTTTTTTCTTGTTCTTTTTCTGTAGTTGCTGTTTCTCCATTAGTTTTAGGAGCTGTCGTTGCTTTAGCCTCTTTTTTCTCTATGGTAGAGGACTTCTCAGTAGCAGGCGCTGTACTGGTATCGACTGTTGTTTCTTTTTGAACGACACCTTGATTTTCTTCTTTTGCAACTGCGCTATCTTTTCCTGATTCTTGGGCTTCGGCAGTTTTATCAACCGGAGCATCTACCTTAGCATCTTGTTTACTAGCATCCTCTTTAGAAGTTTCAACTTCTTGTTTCTCTCCAACTACTGGTGCTATCCCATTAGTATTGGTTTGGTCAGTTGAAGAGTTTGAGTGTTTATCGTCTTTTAGCTCTGTCTTAATTTCCTGAGTTTGAGCTTGATTTTCACCTGTACTCTGCTCATTGGCACTGACTTGACTTGCTCCAAAAACCAATGCAGTTCCCAATAAAACTGAAGCAAGACCAAATTTGTATTTCCGTAATGAAAAACGTTGTCGTCTATTCATAAATAATCTCCTTTTTCTTTAAAGTATACCTATTATAACGCAAATAATCATAAATTTTCATAAAAATCTGAATTGTCACAAAAATGTAATATTTACGTATATATTTTACTTATTTAATTTTATAATTCGTGTTATTTGCCCCATCAAACCAAAGTTTTTTAAATTCGTTCCTATATTTCAATCCATAAAATTATTTCATTATACAAACAATTTAGATTTTTTATACATAAAAAGACTAGGATTTAAAATTCCTAGTCTTTGTTAATTCGGTATAAATCGATTTTAAAAATTAAAAATCCATCTCATCCACACGAGGTGCGCCCGAAGTCACTGAAATTGTCTTTAAGACTTCTCGCTCGTCTTTGCTGAGTTCAATTCCAAAACAGTCAAGATTGCTCTGGATGCGAGAGGCTGTCACGGACTTAGGTAGGGGTAAAAATCCTTCTGCCAAACTCCAAGCCAAGGCAATTTGAGCCACTGTTTTCCCATGCTTCGCAGCAATTTTTTGGACTTCTTTCTGTTCAAACAACTCCCCTTGCCCAAATGGTCCCCATGCCTCTAAGAGAATTCCTTTCTCTTTACAGTAGTCAACCACTTCCTCTTGATAAACTCCTGGAGCCAAGCGTACCTGATTGACCGCCGGGATAATTCTTGCTGTCTCAAGCAAGGCATCCAAATGATGGGGAAGGAAATTACTAACGCCGATAGCACGGATTTTGCCTTCTTGGTAAAGATCCTCCATCGCTCTCCAGACTTCAGCATTGCGAGTTTTCCATTCGTCATTTTCTCTTAAAGGTTTTGGATTTGGCCAATGGATAAGGTACAAATCTAGATAATCCAATCCCAGTTTTTCCATTGATTCTTCAAATGCTTGGCGAGCTTCATCATAGCTGTGATTGGTATTCCAGAGTTTGGTCGTTACAAAGATTTCTTGTCTTGGAATACCGCTATCTCGAATAGCACGACCAACACTTTCCTCATTTTTATAGATAGCTGCAGTATCGATATGTCGATAACCATCCTTTAAGGCTTCTAAAACGGCTTGGTAGGCTACCTCTCCATTTTCAGCTTTCCATGTTCCAAATCCTAGTACAGGAATTGAAATTCCATTATTAAGGGTATAAGATTTCATCGTTTTTCCTTTCTATGTGAAGAAAATCTAAAGAAACAAAATCCTGATTATCAGAACACTTGCCCCTTTAGATTTTAACAATTATTGATCACGATCGTAATAGATCTCGTGAGCTTTTAAGCGAGAATTGAGCAATTCAGGAACGGTCACAAATGTATACCCTTCACCCTTTAAATACTCAATGACACTTGGTAGGGAATTAACTGAAGGACCATGGATATCATGCATGAGGATGATAGAACCATTGCGAACCTGACGTTGAATCTCTGTCAAAATGGCTGTCTCGTTTTTACTCTTCCAGTCCAAACTATCCACGTCCCACATGATGAAGCTTAAATCAAGGCCGTTTCGAATATCATCAGTGATGGCACCATAAGGTGGGCGCATCAGTTTAGAGCTTGATCCTAAAACTTGAGTTAACAAATCTTCTGTATCAGTAATTTGCTTTTTAGCATCTTCGAGCGAAAGTTGTGAAAGAACAGGATGACTCCAGCTGTGGTTTCCTACAACATGACCTTCAGATTTCATTCGTTTCAGAAGATTTTCATTACCTGCAATGTTTTTACCAAGTACAAAGAAGGTTGCTTTTACACCATATTTAGCTAAAGTATCCAAAGCCTGCGTGGTTGTAGTAGGATTTGGACCATCATCAAAGGTCAAGGCTACAACCTTTTTGTTTTTCTTAGCAAAGTATGCTTGGTAAAGTTCAGCATCCTTTTCTAATAGATAAGAAGACTCAATGACATCAAAGAAACTGGATATGGGCAAAGCAATTTCCTCAACAGTCTCTCCAGCATTAGCAGGATAAAGGATGATTTGACTATCCTTATAATCAAAGCTCCAAGATGTCAATTCTTGGTCTGTGAAGCTCTTTATAACTTGATCAATTTTTGCCTGGTCAAGTTTCTTATCTTCTAGAGTTGATTTGATTTGACTCAGTAAGAGTTCCTTAGCCTTACTTGCATCTTTGAAGAGTTTACTGAGGTCAAAAGCTTTCCCATCTTCGGTCAAGAAAATTTTCCCTAAAGAAGTCTTTTCTTTTTCTTCAACCTTTGATGCAGACAAATCGTAGACTTGCTTGCTGATATTACGAGCAACAACTCCCTTTAAGACGGGATCCAATTGCTCACTATAATAAAAGACCAAGTCCTCTTTATCTTCCAGCTTTTCTTTAATATCCTGGTTGATTTTTTCTCTAACAGACGCAATGACTTCCTCTCCTTGCAGAGGGTAGTAGGCAATCACCTCAGCTTGACCTTTTCGGAAATGGTCCTTCTGACTACCTGAGTTGAATTGCTGGTCCTTTTCGCTTTTTAGCGCTTCAATTTTTTGTTCGTAAGATTGCTTTTGTAGTAGCTTATAACCAATAGCACTTCCTAATAGAATCGTAGCAATTCCTAAGATTCCAACAAGGGAAAGCAATAGCCTTCTCGTTTTATCGTGAGAAACACGTTTCGCTCTATTTTTTTTCATATTTCCATCATATCAAATCGAGGCTATTATTTCAATGATAAACAAGAATTCTGATTTCTTTTTAGAAAAATAAAAAAGCTTAGAAATATCTAAGCTTCTCGTTTAGAAACGAATCGTTTCACGTGTTTTCTCATATGAAGTTACAAAACGGTTTGTGACTCCTGGTTCAGCAACTTCCAAGGCTTGTGAAATTTTTTCAAATGACGCCTGGTAGTCAAACTCTTTTTCAAAAATTTCAAGCGCTTCGTTGAAGGCCTCTTGGATACGCTCATCAAATGAACGGTAACGGTTTGAGTATTGGAGTAGTTGCTCAGTCAAGGTTGCATATTGAACGATATCATAGGTTTCTGTTTCAAGTGCTTCCATATCATTTGTTGCGACTTCAAGAATTCGTTTAACCGATTCAATATTCACTTGTGGTTGTTCTAACTCTGCCATCAAATCTTCTGTGTTATGACTTGCAGTAAAGAAAAGTTTCAAGAAACTTTGAGGAATACCTGGCAAGTTTCTCTTCTCCATGTAACGTTTGATAGTATGCAAACGGTTCACATAGACATTTGCTTTTTGGCGAGCATTGAGGTCGTCTTTTTCAATTTGCGCAAGTCGTTCGCTAACAGAGATTTGCTCATCCTCTATATCCTTGAGGTTGCTTTGAAGCATTTCCAACTGTTCTTCAAGAACAGAGAAGGCTTGAGTTGGCTCGCCTTGGTCTTCTGTTACCTCTAAGATAGCTGTATCAAGTGCAGCCAATTCTGCTTGAAGACGACGAACATGATTGCCATCACTTTCAGGAAGAAGGTAGGTTTTAGTCAAGCGTTCAAGGTCCTGAACAAGCACCTGATTATTTTCTTTCAAGTGGTTGAGATAAGTTGGTAATGTAGCAAGAAGACTTTCAACCACTTTTTGAGCTGCAATTTCACGAGTGAAGATATCATAAAGTGCGTTGATTTCTTCTTGGATGCGATTATTTTCATACTCTGCATTGTCCAATTCCAACTGACGAATATTTTCTTGATTATTTTTCAAAGACTCATGCAAAAGTTGGAAACGAGACTCGATATCTGTTTCTGTAAAGTGGTAGTTGGCATCCAACAGCTTGCGATAGCCTTCTTCCAAATCTGCTAATTGTTCTGGCAGTTCTTTTGTCAAGGTTTCAACAAGAGCTGGAATTCGCTCAACGATGTGTGTCAAAGCGAGAATATGATTTTCAGTTGAATCAAGAATTGCTGCCGCTTCAACCGGGTCACCTGATGAATTTAGGGTAACAAATTGAGAGAATTCAGATTGGATGTTTTCCAATTGTTTCTCAATCTCAGGAAGGGCTTTCCCATATTTCTCCGAATCTTCTGCAACAGTATGTTGAAGGGATTCAAACAAGTCCAAAGCATGAAGGACACGGCCACTATTCTTAGATTCTTGTTTTTCAAGTTCAGAAAGGGCATTGCGAATAGCTGCAATATCTTCTTCAATCAAGCCAATTTGGCTTTCAATTTGATCAATCTTGTGAGCAGCTTTGAAAAAACGGAAAGAATTATTGTAGCTTTCAGCTTCAAAGAGGTGATTTTCAATATCAGCAAATGAATTCAGAGATAAATCAACCCATTTTTGGTTCCATTCACGGAAGGTCACCTGACTTTGACCAATCAAGTGCATGTTTTTAACGGCTTCAACCTCATCATTTACAGGAAGGTTGTAGAGTTCTTCTTTTCTTTCTTCAAGGGCCGTTAATCTGCTTACATTACGCTTACGTAAAAAGATAGCTGTTACATAAGCTAAGATCAGAATGACTGCAATCGCAACCATTAGATAAATTAGTTGTCCATTAGACATATCAAACTCCTTTTATACTAGAAACAATCGTAATGATTATATCATATTTTTTAAACCAAGGGAACTATTTCCCACATTTTTTAGACGTCAAGTGTACTGTAAACAGCGTTTTCTTCGATAAATTCGCGACGAGGTTCTACTCGATCCCCCATCAACATATCAAAGATTTTATCTGCTTCGGCAGCATCATCTACCGAAACACGCGCCATCAAGCGATGTTCAGGATCCATGGTTGTTTCCCACAATTGGTGGTCATCCATTTCTCCCAAACCTTTATAACGTTGGATGGTTGGTTTTGAACGCCCTTCACTATGACGTGCTAAGGCTTCTTGGAGTTTAATTTCTTGATCTGCACCAGGTTGAATGTATTCTTTGATCTCACTTCCCACTTTAACCCCATAAATCGGTGGTTGGGCAATGTAGACATAACCAGCCTCTAAGATTGGTTTCATGTAGCGGTAAATCAAGGTTAGCAGGAGTGTTCGAATGTGGGCTCCATCAACATCGGCATCGGTCATCAAAACGAGTTTTTGGTAACGAGCCTTAGTGACATCAAATTCTGCACCAAATCCTGTTCCCATGGCTGTGAAAAGACTTCGAATTTCTTCGTTGGCAAGGATTTTATCCATGCTAGCTTTTTCAACGTTCAAGATCTTACCACGAATTGGAAGGATAGCCTGGAACTCACGGTTACGACCAGATTTGGCTGATCCACCAGCTGAGTCTCCTTCGACGATGAAGAGTTCGGTTTCAGCAGGGTTGTTAGAAGAACAGTCTGCTAGTTTTCCTGGCAAATTGGAAATTTCCAAACCAGATTTCTTGCGTGTGACTTCACGCGCACGCTTTGCAGCTACACGAGCCTTGGCAGCCAAAATCCCTTTTTCCACGATACGCTTAGCAATCTGTGGATTTTCCATGAGAAAATCAGAGAAGGCGTCGCTGAAGAGGCGATTGGTAATCTTGACTACTTCACTATTCCCCAGTTTGGTCTTGGTTTGTCCTTCAAACTGCGGGTTTGGATGCTTAACTGAGATAACTGCAGTCAAGCCTTCACGGACATCTTCCCCTGTTAGGTTATCTTCATTGTCTTTTAGTAGTTTATTCTTGCGGGCATAGTCATTGATAACACGTGTCAGAGCCGTACGGAAACCTTGCTCATGCGTACCACCTTCATGGGTGTGAATGTTATTGGCGAAACTCATGACGTTTTCGTGGTAACCGGTTGTGTACTGCATGGCTACTTCAACTGTGATATCATCCATCTCACCGTCTGTGTAGATTGGTGTATCAAAGATCACATCCTTGTTCTCGTTGATATATTCAACGTAGCTAGCAATCCCACCCTCATAGTGGTAATGTTTAGTCTGTTCGAGACCTTCACGCTTATCTGTGATGGAGATTCGAAGGCCTCGGTTCAAAAAGGCTAGTTCTTGAATACGTTTGTTTAATTTTTCAAAGTCAAAAGTTGTTGTTTCTGTAAAAATCTCTGGATCTGGTGTGAAGTGAACTGTTGTTCCCGTTTTATCCGTATCTCCAACCACCTCAAGATCAGCAACAACATGACCACGACGGTATTCTTGGTAATGAATCTTACCGTTTTTATGGACATGAACATCTAGTTGAGTTGAGAGGGCGTTTACTACTGATGAACCTACACCGTGCAATCCACCTGAAACCTTGTATCCGCCACCGCCGAATTTTCCTCCAGCGTGAAGAACTGTAAAGACAGTCTCAACAGCGGGACGTCCTGTTTTTTCCTGAATATCAACAGGAATTCCACGCCCATCATCCACAACGGTGATGGAATTATCTGGCTCTATAAAGACTTGGATGTGACTGGCAAATCCAGCTAGAGCTTCGTCAATTGAGTTATCAACGATTTCCCATACTAGATGGTGAAGACCTTCTTTTGAAGTTGATCCAATATACATACCTGGACGCATACGAACAGCTTCAAGTCCCTCCAAAACTTGAATTTGACTGGCATCATAATCCTGTGCCTGTTGATTTTTGATTTCTTCTGTCATTTTTTCCCTTTTCTTACATGTCTATTGCTTGTCTCAATGTCGCAACGTTATTAAAAAGATAGGCATCTAAGCCAGCAGCTTTACCTGCTTCTACATCTATATTTCTGTCACCAATGACCAAACCAGATGTAATATGATATTTATCACGTAAATAAATCATGGACTCAGGATCTGGTTTTCGTTTAAAGCCAGAACTGGCAGTCACCACCTCGGTGAAGTAGTTCGCTATCTGGGTCTTAGCAAGAAGTTCTAGAACTTGGTCATTTCGATGAGAAACCAAGAAATGGCGACCACCCTTGTCCGAAACGTCTTTGAGTAATTCTGGAATTCCCTCAAACAAAACTGGATGTTCTAGCTCACGCGCTTCATTTTCTTTATAGTTCTCTAAAAAATCCTCGATATCTGGTGCAAACTTCTCGATGGCAAAAGCTGTCGAAACCTTCAAAGCTTCGTAGACTCGGTCGTGTTCTTGCTCTATTCCGTATTGGGCTAAGGTTTCTACAAAGGCTGCAGTAGAAGTCTCATAATTATCCAATAGGGTACCACCTAAATCCCATATATAGTCGTGATATTTCATACCCTTCATTATACCATTTTTTTATGAAAAAAGCGATGATTTCCTAGATTTTTCGGCTCTATAATTTATATAGAGAGTAAAACACTATTGCATCTATGGAGCCTTTTTGTGAAGAATAGCTCCTCTATAAATAATCAAGCAAAATCTTTCTTATCTCAAATGTACAAATTAAAGAATAGAAACTACTAACAACCGCGTCATTGTTCACAAACGAAACGCTTTTGGATTTTCAAACTTTAAAAATAGAATACTCATTGCTTTGAATACCACAATAGAGTGCAGAAAAAGATTATTCCAATATGGAGTCCCTTGTTAATTCATTACAGTTCCCAATGATTCCATCTTTCTTTTCAATTGTAATTTATTCTCCAAACAGGCAAAAAACGATAACGTCCTTTTAAGGTGTTATCGTTTTTGTATATCATCAGATAAAGTTTGATTTTTATTGAGCTAAATTCGATTAGTTTCTTCCGAAGTTTTGACCTCTACCATCGCGGTCAAAATACATCCAACTTCCATCTTCAAGTTGAATCCATTTGCTTCGAGCCATATCCCCTGAATTGGCATCGAAATATCGACTAACCCCATTCACATCAACAACTTTTCCTTTGACTTGCTTGCCGTCTTGCGTGAAATAGAGAGTCTGTTGACCAACCTGCTGCAAGCCTGTCACTGCTTTTCCATCTTGATCAAAATAGTACCACTCATTTT
>NZ_KV822038.1:160443-160823 GCF_001815805.1 Streptococcus sp. HMSC072D05 | reverse complement strand
AAAGTAATACCATTCGTTCTTGGCACCTTCAGCAAACTTGCCGACCGCCATTTCTCCTGAGTTGGCATCAAAGTAACGGATACTCTTATCTGAAAGTGTCACGATTTTGCCCTTGACTTGCTTGCCATCTTGGTCGAAGTAAAGTGTTTGTTTGTCAATCTTTTGAAGACCTGTCACTGCTTTACCAGTTTTGTCAAAGTAATACCATTCGTTCTTGGCACCTTCTGCAAACTTGCCGACTGCCATTTCTCCTGAGTCGGCATCAAAGTAACGGATGGATTTATCAGCCAAAGTTACTACTTTACCCTTGACTTGCTTACCATCTTGGTCAAAGTAAAGTGTTTGTTTGCCAATCTTTTGAAGACCTGTCACTGCTTTAC
>NZ_KV822038.1:139037-160343 GCF_001815805.1 Streptococcus sp. HMSC072D05 | reverse complement strand
GATACTCTTATCTGAAAGTGTCACGATTTTACCCTTGACTTGCTTGCCATCTTGGTCAAAGTAAAGTGTTTGTTGACCAATCTTTTGAAGACCTGTCACTGCAACTCCATCTGCTCCGAAATAGTACCAATCACTTGGGTTATCACCTTGAGCAAAACGATTGATAACAGCATTTCCTGAATCCTTGTCAAAGTAACGAAGTTTGCCATCTTTAGCACTCACAATCTTGCCCTTAACCTGATAGCCGTTTTCATCAAAGAATTGCTGTCCATCTCCTATCTTGACAAGACCTCGAGCCATAACGCCCTTGGCATCAAAGTAACGCCAGTTTTGACCATCAGTAGTGTAGTAACGGTTGAGAACTTGGGCACCAGTTTGATCATAGTAGTACTGATTACCATTTTCATCTTCACGGATAGAATCACGAAGTTGAATACCATTCTTCAAGAAATAAACGTGCTTGCCATCAATTTCATGAGCACCTGTTACAAGATAGCCTCGTTTATCGAAGTAATACCAATTTCCATTTTCATCTTGGATAAAGGAATTTTTAGCTTGATAACCACTAGTTGAATAGAACTTAGTACCATTGGCATCACTAACAAATCCTGTGTAAGCATTCTTATTAACTAATTGCTTAGGCAATACTATCTCGCCATTTCTGTTAGTGAGATAGTCGTTGCTAGCCCAGTCTTTAAGAACATAGTAAGCACCACGACCTAAGATATTGGTACCATTGAAGTACTTAGCCGACCACTTGGTAATCTTCTCATCTGTTGTCATCTTTTGACCATTGGAAATCTGTACTCGTTCAAAGATTTCTGGATATTTAGCTTTGAGCTCATCTAAGAAGGCGCCACCGTACTTACCTTGGAAATCAGTTCCATTGGTCTTACTATTAGCTACATAGAGTTTTTCCTTGATTTCTGCACCTTCACGGTAGGTTCCGTAGTTGTTGACACGTGTTGCTGTTACCACTTCCTTACCTGGTAGGTTATAGATTTGGTCTGGTACCCAGTCCGCGATGGCTTGGATATTAACACTGTGAAGCGCACGAAGAGCATTGAGCAAATCTTTTAAAGAACCATATTTATTGTTCTTGCTCATCGCCATATCATAGCGGTCTTCAAAGGCATAACCATTCTGAATGATAGAATCTAAGAAAGTACCGTCTTGGCTAGATACATACTGAGGTGGTAGCTCAAATGAAGTTACTCCCCATTCCTTGAAGAGGTTGACATTTTTAGCAATAACTTTATTGGTATATTGGTCATCGCGGGTTGCAAAGTCTTGGAAGTTAGAAAATCCTTCGTAAATCAACTGAGAATCAAGGGCTGCGCTAGATTCGTAGACCTGACCACTAGCGTTTTTCTTCTTGCTTGCTGTTGTACGAGCATCCTGATCTGCCTTAGCGCCAACTGGTACCCAAACAGCCAGATATCCAGAAACCTGTACATTGCTATAGCCTGCAATATCATTCATATCAAAGGTTAAAATACCATTAGCATCTGTCTTCTTCCAGAGCGATTGCGGCACTTCTTCGTCAGTTAGATAGCGGGAAATGCCATCTTTGGTCGTCAAAAGCACAGGGCGATAGTATTGATTCTTGTGGGCTGCTCCCATATTGACTTGCAGTTTATCCCATTCGTTCAGTTTCAGGTTAGGGTTGTTAGAAGCAATAACAGCCATCCCTTGAGTACGAGTTTCTGCTGTTCCTTCATCTGTTGCTTCATTGGCACCAGTACCGTAGCGCACAGAAGTCAAAATACCATTGTAAGACCATTTATCAGCCTCACGAGGTACACCCATATATGTGACTTTCATGTCTTGTCCACCTGCTACATACTTAATACGAGCACGCAACAAGGCATCGATAGCATCGTGGTAAGGAGATTTTTTCTCCATGTATTGACCATCATCGGTATAGAGGTCACCATAGTAGACCCGAGTGATAGAGTCTTTATTGGAGAGCATGAGGGCATGAGCAGTTGGGATGTTGAACTGCGTATACTTCTTGTCTGCCTTACGCATATCTTCGTTGTAGATCTTGAAGGCTTGCTTGAGTTCATCCATGGTAAAGGTCAAACCATCCGTATTTGGATTGATATTTTCTCGGATGATGTCAGCAATAACAGTTTGTACTTCACTGTCATGAGCCCGAACAAAGATATAGTTAGCCATCCGTTCGCCATTTTTCTTTTCAGAAGAACGGTCATTTAGACTATTTGTAATCGTAGGCTCTACTCCGCTACGGATAGATAGATTACGCATGAATGAATAAAGCAAGGACAAGCGTAGCTTGTTGTCAATTGCTAGTTGAGCACCTTTAGTATCTTTGTTGTAGTCAGGATCGTTATCAGACCAAGCTTCCAAGATAGACAAATGCTTGATAGCTTCTTCTTCACTTTCTCCCACCTTGTAGCGAGACTTGAAGTAGTCAGATGCGATTTGGAGCAAGTCTGCGTTGACATTGTCCACCGCATCGACACGAACTCCATCAAAATTAGCAGTCGGATCATTGGCTACGATGCTTCCAAAGTTCATCATAAAATGCAACCAGTTGAGTTGTTCGGCTTGAACAGCTGGATTAGAGTTGTCAAAGTCGTTAGCGAGCAAGAACTCATAACCACCATTTGACTTGTCAATGAAGTACTTAGGTGTACCTGTTTGACTAGTAGGGGTACGGTTAAGCAGACGGAACTTAGAGTCAGCATGAGGGCTCTTCTCATTATTGGTATAAAGCAAAGCTCCACCCTGCAAGTGGTCCTTTTTAGTACCAGTTGTTTCAGACTCTGTCTTGATATTCCAGTTTGGCTGGGTTTTGACAAAGGCACCCATCAGCGTTCTCAACCATTTGGTATCGCCTTCTTTACCAATTTTTTCCTCAATTTTGCGCTGAACCTGCTGAGAAGCTCCTGTCAGGAGAGCTTGTTCAACTTTGTTTTCAAAAGCACCTGCTCCCAGACCTTGTTGGTTCATATAGTTGAGGTAATTAATCTGAGTACGTTTATCAGGCCACCAAGCCATCAAAAGGGGACGTAAGTCTGTTTCTGTCGAAGCCGTCCATGTTTTTCCATCTTTTAAGATGAACTTTGGACGATACCAGCTATCTGCTGTCAAATAACCGTCTACAGTTTCGATATCCTTGTCAGTCGTACCGTAAAAAGCATTCTTTTGAGAGAATTCATTATTGAGACTGCTGGTTCCTTGTTGGAACTGATATTCATTTGAATCAACTAAGGCACCCGTTTCTGCATCAAAATAAAGTATTCTCCCATTAAGTTCAACTGCAAAGTTCTTTTTAACTGTACCATCGTCCTGAACATAGTAATTTTTACCATCAATGGTCTTAATATGAGATAGGACATCATCATCATGGTCAGCATTTACAGGTGCAGGTTGAGCCTGATCTGCCACCATTCTTTCAGCTATTGCTCCCTGTTTTTGAGCAGGTTCGGGCAAGCGATCTTTCTTTGCAACCTTTGGATTTGCAACAATCTTGTCTTCAACAGCCGTTTTTTCTCGCTTGTCGCCTTCTTGGTCTTGGGCAGTTGTTGGCCTTGCTTGTTTATTCTGGTCTGCTACTTCAGTTTTAGGAGTTTCTGTGATTGCATTAGCAGCTTTAACTTCTTCAGCAACAGCAGCCTTTTCTGTAGATGCTTCTTTCGTATCTGCTGGTTTAGCAGGCTCTTGAGCATTGGTTTGAACTGTTGCTTCTGTATTTTCTGCTGGTTTAGCAGGCTTTTCACTAGCAGCAACATCGTCTGTCACCTTGTCTGCAGGGGTTACTTTTTCTGCTTCTTGCTCAGATGCTATTTTAGCTTGGGCTGGAGTTTGCTGACCCGGACCACTAGTCTGAGCTGTAGCAGGTTCTTGAACTACAACCTGCTTTACATCATCCGCATGGACAACGCCTGATTCTAGACCAAGTACCTTTGGTGCTACAATAAGGGCCAAGGTAGTCAAAGCAATGGCTACCCAGTTTTTCTTAACTTTATGCATCTTATAATGAATCTTTTTCTCCATCATAAAGCCTCCTTCTGAATTTAGTATAAAGTTACGCTCTTATTCTAGTATATTTTTCAAAATGATCATTTTTTGTTGCACATCTACAACTATGAAAGGCAAATTCTTTCAAACTGTTCTTTAAGCTTTTGAGCAACACCAAAGGAATCTAAAAATTCAAAAAAAGATAGGCATTGCTCGATGTCACTGAGAGCATTGGTATTCCCAACCTTGTAGGAGTAAAGAGCCCTATGATACTTAATCAGCGTTCGATCATATAGATCTGTTTCAGGAATTTTAGAGTGGTCGAGATAATTGAGAAACCTCATAGCAACTAGCAGATGGTTTCCTTCGATACAGACGCTAATGACATTAAGTAGCATCTTGATAATACGGCGGCGATTTTCAGGTAGGTTATTATAAAACTGGGTACGATTGATCATCTCACTAGCGAAGGTTTCCAGCGTTTCCAAGGTCATCAAATCAACACTGTTTGTAAAAAGCCAGAGTTCATAACGTCCCCACTCCTCAACAGAAAAGAGATGATCCGTCAGGAATTCAATATCCTTCTTGCTAATCTGAAAATCTGAGCAACAGGAGGACAAGAGGGCCCTGACAATGATTGTATTGAGTTTATAGTTTTTCTTCTCAGGAAACTGTTCGGTCAAAGCTTCTGAGCTTGACAAAATATTTTGGAGCTTGACAACATTGTTTTCCTGATATGCATCAGCTACTTTTTTTGAGAACAGCACATCATCTGAATCAATGTAATTATGGTAAACATACTGAAACTCCTCTAGGGAAACGGCCATATTTTTTAAACAGCAATAAAAAGAATCAAGTGTGATTCCATTGACTCCCCGTTCAAAACGGGATAGCTGAGCCACGGAAATATCACCAGCAGCTACCTCTTTCAGGGACATTTTTTTGATTCTCTAATGACTTTGAATATTTTTCCAAAAGTTTCCAACATATCACTCCCCCAGTTTCGTATATGCAAAAAATTCTTACTAATTTTAATATACTAGTAACACGTTTCAATTACATTACAGAGAAAGTACTTTATATTTCAAATTAATACAAGCAGATTAATTCACACGATAAAGTATCTTAATATAACATTTGTTGAATATTCTATCTTTTTCAAGAATCTATTGATTTCAGTAGAAATCTGAACTATTCTATCTAACAACTTGAAAACACTAACATTTCTAGAGATAGATTTCCTTCTTATGCTAGACAAAGCTTGATTGATTTATAAAAGATTGATATAAAAACGTAAGACAATCATATGAAACATTTTTAGACACGGAGTAAATAAAAAAAACGAGAGCCGAACTCTCGTCTTACTGTTGATTTCCAAAGACATCTCGATAGAGCATGCCGTCTCGTAAACTTTCGGCATCTCCTCCCAATTGCTCTACCAACTCATAGGCAAAGGCAAGGGCAGTTGACGGTCCTCGGCTGGTTGTTAGATTACCATCCACAACCACTGTTTGCTTTTGATAAATTCCGTCAGTAATTTGCTCCTGAACTCCGTCATAACAAGTAAAGTGCTTGCCTTTCAGGACACCTGCTTGATGAAGAGCGATTGGGGCTGCACAGATGGCAGCAATTTTCTTTCCTGCTTGGTCAAAGGCTTTAATCTCAGAAATGAGGGCTGGATTATCCCGTAGGTGAGCTGATCCTGGCATACCTCCTGGAAGAACGACCAAGTCATAGTCGGACAAATCACCATCAAAGATACGGTCGGCTTTTACCTGAATGTCATGTGACCCTGTCACCTGCTCTTCAAATCCTACCATATCACAAGAAATGTTTGCTCGACGCAAGACATCGACTACTGTCAAGGCTTCAATTTCTTCAAAACCTTGGGCTAAAATAACTGCTACTTTTGCCATAGTGGCCTCCTTATTTGATTTGTTTTAGGACGACTTTCTTTCGTTTGAATGAAATCTTCCCACTCTTTTCTTCAGCAAGATTGGTCTGGTAACTCATAGATAAGAGGAGACCAACTCCGATAAGGTTACTAATAATTGCGGACCCCCCTTGAGAGATGAAAGGTAAAGGAATCCCTGTCAGAGGAAGCAAGCCAGTCACTGCGCCAATATTTTCAAATATATGGAAGAGCAGCATCATGATAAAGCCAGTCGAAATATAGGTATAGAACTGGTTATTTGATCTGAGCGTAATCTTCAACATCCGATAGATAAGAAGTAGGTACAAAGCAATGACAAATACTGAACCAATGAAGCCGAAATCTTCCGCAATTACTGTGAAAATCATATCACTCTCGCGTACTGGAATGAGGAGATTGGACACATTGAAACCTTGTCCAAACAAGCCACCACTTCCAATCGCAATTTGTCCCTGCGCCTGTTGATATGTTGTTGTTTGTGCAAAGTCAAAGGGATTGAGCCAAGCCAAGATGCGGTTGATCTGGTAAGTTGGCATCCCAATCTGATGCAAGAAGGCACGTCCATCCTTGCTTATAAAGATGGCCATGAAGCCTGCAACAGCAGTCACTCCTGTCGCAAAAACAGGAATGATAATCTTCCACGAAACACCTGAAAGGAGAACCATACCGGAAAAAATAGCTACGAAGACCAAGGCAGTCCCCAAGTCACTTTGTAGGGCTAAGAGGATCAAGACTGGGATGGTAAAGGCAATCATCCAACCAATCAGTAGGAAATCCAAGGGAATAGTCCGTCGCCATTCCTTGTGTTTTTGAGTGAATCTTACAATGGCTCGAGCCAACATCAAGATATAGGAAATCTTCATGAATTCCGATGGCTGGAAAAGTGTCGTTCCACCAATCGATACCCAGTTCTTGGCACCTGTTGACGCTACAAGATTTGGATTGTAGAAAACAAGAGGTAGGACCATCAAAGCTAGCCCTAGACCATAAAGATAGGGAGTCACCTTCCATAAAAACTCGGTATTAAAGAACATGACCACAAAACCAATGACAAGGCCCAAGGAAATCCATGCGATTTGCTGACCTAGAATTGGTAATACATTATTTGGATAGTCATGACTAACTGCTATATAAATGGCCACTACTCCAATCACCAGTAAACAAAACACTGGTAGGAGGAGGCTATAATCGACTCGAGAGTCGAAGGAACGTTTCATATTTTTTACCTTTTCTCTTTCTTGGATTTTTCTTTCATTCTATTGCAACGAGATTGGAGAAAATCAGCTACAGCAGGCTCTAGCTGTTCTCTAGAAAGAACCTGAACAGCCCTTTCTTTTGACAAGGCCTGAGCGATTTGTTTGCCGTAACGCTTGCTAACGACACGACTATCTAAGATAACAGCAACCGAACCTTGGTCAGATCTTCTAACAGTACGGCCCAGAGCTTGTTTTAGCCGAATGATCGCCATCGGCAACTGATAATCATAGAAAGGATTTTTCCCTTCTTGACGCAGTTCTTGGTTTAATTTTTTGGTTAAAGGCTCTTGGGGATTTTGGAAAGGCAATCTCGGAATCACTTGAATCACGCAAGGATGGGTTGAAAAATCAACCCCTTCCCAGAAACTACCTGTTCCAAGCAAGATCTGGCGTTCGCCCTTTTCAAAACGTTTTTTCAGTTGGCTTGGTTCCCCATTTTTATACTGAGCTAGATGCGGTTGGTCGAGCAGGTCCGAAACTGCCAGCAACATTTCTTTTGAGGTAAACAAGACCAATAAGGGTTCTTGAAAGGCTTGTAAGCTTCGAATGACAGAAGCCACTTCACTAGCATAGTCAAAAGGCGAAACTTCTGTCACAAGAGGAAAGTCATTGACTAGAAAGACTTCTTGTTGCTCCTGCTTTGCTACATCAAGCCTAACAAGTGGAGCTTCTGAAAAGCCCAATAAATCTGCTAGGGAAACCCGATTGCTGATTTCAAGAGTGGCCGATACTCCTAGAAGTCTACAATCTTCTGGCAATAGGTCTGCTAGTATAAAGCGGCCTTTTTTGCTTGAACAAATCAAGACATCCTTGCTCGATTTCTCTGCTGTAGCAAGCCAAAATTCACGGTCCGAGGTGAAAAAGTTTGCAAGCTCTCGATACTCTGGGAGAGCTAACTCCGAAAAATGCTGGCGCAAGTGTTCGAGAGAATCCAACCACTTTCCATTCTTAAGGCCTGACTGATAGTGCTCCATCAAGTAACGACATTCAAAACCTATACTCTCAAGCAAGCGTTTCTGAACCAAATCTTCCTCTGACTCTAAGGACTTTTCAATTTGAGTTACAAGTTCCTCAAGGCGGTAAGCCTGCTGGGCTAGATTTTCAAGGGCTAGCAGCATTTTTTGAGCTTCATCCAAGATCACCAAACGGTTGTCGATAAACTCTGGATTGTCTTCCAAACGTGTGACCAGATAGGCATGATTAGTCAAGAGAACGCGACTGGTCTTGGCCTTTTCCTGCCCTCGTTTCCAAAAATCCTCTGTGGCAAATAAACTTTTCTTTGAAAGCTTGCCATCGTGGACTAGTTCTGGCAGAAAGTGCTGGTAGCGATAAAGTTGCCCGATTTCGTCCAAATCACCAGTCTCTGTCTCCGTTAGCCAGATGAGCAGTTGCATTTTAAATCGTGTGAAAAGACGATTGGACTCCGGTCGATGGAGGACTCGGTGAAAGGCATCCAGTTTCAAGTAATTTTGAGGACCCTTGAGACTATGAATTTCCAGATGGAAGACCTCTTTTAAGCGCTGACCTTCTTCTTGCATGATTTGATTTTGAAGAATTTTGGTCGGAACACTCACTAGAATCCCTGCTTGACTCTCCAAGTTCAAAGCTGGGAGGAGATAACCATAAGTCTTGCCCAGTCCTGTTTGAGCTTGGATAAAGGAAGTCTGGTCTTCTTCCAATAATTGCTCAACCTTCTCCGCAAATTCCATCTGTTGCGGTCGCTCCTCCAGCCCCAATAAAGAAATGTTTTTAGCAAAGTCTTTGGATAACTTTCGTGGGACTAAGCCTTTGCTTTCCTTTTTGAGGAAAAGCCCATGAAACTCCATCAAGTCGGGCGAAGATAAGAGAGATTGTTGCTGATAGGCCTCCTCAATCACAAGATAACTTTCATAGAGAAGGTTGTCTGCAAGGTTTAATAAGCTTTCTAAAAGCCCTTTAGGTAGCTCAAAAAGTTTTTGACGCATGTAAAGCAAGAGTTCTGCTGTCGCCTGAGCATCTGACAGGGCAGTATGGGCATGTTCCAGCTCAATGCCCAACTCTTGACAAAGGATACCTAAGTTATACTTTTCAAACTGAGGATACAGAACTTGGGCTAGCTCAACTGTATCCACCCGCGGTGTACGCAATTCATATCCTTCAAAAAAGAGAAATTCCGCAAGAAGGTTGGCATCAAACTGTACATTGTGCGCAACAAAAATACCGTCCTTAACCAATTCAAAAATTTTTCCAGCCACCTGAGAAAACTCTGGTGCCGCAGCCAAACGCTGATCGGTCAGACCCGTTAATTCTTTGATATGAGAATCCAAGGGTTCATGGGGATTGACATCAGTCGCATACTGATCGATGATGTCACCATTCTCAATCACCACAATGCCTACTTGAATAATTTTTGCCTTGCTTCCGGTGCTGGTCGCCTCTAAATCAACGACCACATACCGATCATTTCTTGCATTCATCATTAAAAATTATATCAAAAAAAGCATGATTTGACACCCCTCAACTTTGATAACAATCTCGCTTTCCTTGCGAGTTTGAGTAAAAATCAAGACCTTAAAAGAGAGAATTTCACGCAAGTTCAGCAGTTGGTCGCTGGTTCTGAGGTATTTGAAAACTTTATCAACAAAGCTACATCAACATAAAAAGACAACCAAGATATTAGCTGCCTTTTTGAGATATTTTTTTCATTGTTTTCGGAAGAGCTTTACTAATTTCTGTTGGCAGGACAAAATAGTTTTCTTGAGCTAGTTCTTGCGCAATAGCTGAATGAAGATAGGTCGCTACCACCACGCTCTCATAGAGACTGACTTGATGAAACTGACCTGCAAAACCTGCAATCATCCCAGCCAGAGTATCTCCCATTCCACCAGTTGCTTGATAGGGGCCTCCAACCTGTAACTGATAATATTCAGGCTGACCGACTTGCCAGATACGAGTTGCCGGACCTTTCTCAACTAAAATCGTTCCTTGAGGAAAATCAGAAAGAGCCCTAGTAGTCGTCTCTGTATTTTGATGGTCAAGAACTATACCAGACAGTCTTTCCCATTCCTTTTGGTGGGGAGTTAGGATGAGCTGACTAGAAGGAAATGGTAACTGGCCGTTTGCTAAGATGCCCAAAGCGCCGCCATCTGCAATCAAAATCTGGTCTTTTCTAAGGCTGTCAAAGACCCTTTTTACGAGTTCTTCTCCAAATGCATCCTCTCGCAAACCCGGACCTAACAAGACAACTTCTGCCTTTTCCAACTGCTCTTTTAACAATTCCTGGTCTTGAAGAGAGAAGGCCATAGCCTCAGGTAAATGACTGTGTAGAGCAAGGATATTTTCCCTATCTGTTCCAACGGTCACCAATCCTGCACCACTTTTTACAGTTGCCAAGGCAGCCATGATGATGGCTCCACCATAAGGATAGGTCCCTCCCAGCAAAAGCAGACGGCCATAGTCTCCTTTATGACTGGTACGAGAACGTTCAATAATGACTTTTTCTAGTAAGGCTTGATCAATCACTTTCATCCTTTTTTCCTCTCTATTCATTATACTATAAAAGGAGGTTCAGACCTCCTTCTACACTATTTTCCCTTAAATTCCGCAAAGGTCTGTAAGATTTTAGCTGCCACTGCTGGAGAAGGTTCTCCTTTTAGCTCTAACGTGTCATCTGCATATGGAGTAAGGCCAGCAAAGTCTCCTATCTGGACTGAATAAAGAGACGTTTTAAACAATTCAATATCGTTTTGGTCATTTCCAAAGGCGATGAAGTTCTCCCCACATAACTTTTCAACAGTTGTCGCCTTATGAGTATCCAAGGGGTTGACATAAAGGCACTTTTCATGCGCATGATAGGAGAGATGAGCCTGCCCCAGTCTTTCTAACTGACCAAGCAAATCATCAAGCAACTCCTCGTGGTCGCCCATATAAACGACTACCTTAATCGGAGTACCCAAGTCCTTGAGTTTCTGATGACGAGCCACCTTTAGGGGATCTACACTGGAGAAAAATGGAATCTTCTCTACAATCTGACCACTATAGTCAAAGCAATCATCTGCAAAAAAAGGGAGATTGTAGGTCTGGCAATAATCCACTAGCGCCTGATAAACTCTAGCATCGAGATTCCTTTCGAAGATAGCCTGCCCCAGATGATAGGCTACGCCACCATTCAATCCTATGACTAAGCGCTGACTGAGTTCAGAACCTAATAAACCCAGGCAATCCCGATAAGAGCGAGCTGAAGCAAATACAATCTCATGCCCATAATCTTCAGCCTTTAAAAGAACCTGCTTAATCTCCTCATCAATGGTCATGTAGTCAAAAGATAGCGTTCCATCCAGGTCAAATACGAATTTCATCTTCCTAGTCCTTGTTTAGTGTTCGAAGCGCTGCCTGATAGGTTTGCTCCATTAGCATGGTAATAGTCATAGGTCCAACTCCGCCCGGTACAGGTGTGATGTGACTAGCAAGTGGTGCAACGGCATCATAATCAACATCTCCACAAAGCTTGCCATTTTCATCTCGGTTCATCCCAACGTCAATGACAACTGCACCTGGTTTGACGAAGTCAGCAGTCACAAACTTGGCGCGACCAATAGCTACGACAAGGATATCCGCCTTAGCAGCAACCTTGGCAAGATGATGGGTGCGTGAGTGGGTCAAAGTCACAGTCGCATTCTTGGCTAGAAGAAGCTGAGCCATGGGTTTTCCAACGATATTTGAACGACCGATAACAACCGCATTTTTACCTTCTAGATCAATCCCATATTCATGAAACATCTCCATAATTCCTGCTGGCGTTGAAGGAATCATAACTGGATGACCAGACCAGAGGCGACCCATGTTTAGAGGATGAAAACCATCCACGTCTTTTTCGGGGTCAATGGCTAATAAAACCGCCTCTTCGTCAATATGTTTTGGCAAAGGTAATTGAACCAAAATCCCATGCCAAGCTGGATCTTGATTGTATTTGGCAATCAAGTCTAACAATTCCGCTTGGGTAATGGTCTCTGGAACTCGCACGACTTCACTACGGAAGCCAGCAGCGAGAGCTGACCGTTCCTTATTGCGAACGTAGACTTGGCTGGCAGGATTGTCCCCCACCAAAATCACTACCAATCCTGGAACTAGACCTGTTTCTTCTTTTAGTTTAGCCGTCTTCTCAGCCAACTGTCCTTGTAACTTAGCCGCAAGAGCCTTCCCATCGATAATCTGAGCCATATCTCTTCTCTTTTCTATCAAATATCCTCTATTATATCAAAAAATAACTCGCCATCCTAACACTTCTTGCCTAATGGACCCTATAGTCTGAAACTATAAGAAAAAGCCCTTATCGAGCTTTTATGCCTATTTATACTAGGTAAACTTGTTATGCTTTCTTTTTGACTTTTGGAGCCGGTAAGACTTCATACATCTCCTTGATTAATCTGATTAGACATGATTTATCTTCAATGTCTTCTATCAAAATCATCTCCTTAGCTCCTTCATAAGGACGTTCAAGCCTAGTCTGTCCCAGTTGATCCATGACCAGCTTCACAGGCTTCAGTAACAGACGATTATCATAGATTCCCCCAATAATCTTCCCACGATAATAAAGGATATACTCTCCCATCATTGGACGATAACTCATCTCCTCTAGCTCTGATAGCTGTTCGAGAATAAAATTTAAATATTCTTTACTGGAAGCCATGATGCCTACTCCATTTCTTCTAAAAATGAGGTATTACAAAACCTTACTCAAAAATTCCTTGGTCCGTTGTTCTTTTGTTTGATCGAAAATCTCCTCTGGTGTTCCATCTTCGACAACAACTCCATCCGCCATAAAGATAACACGGTCTGCTACCTCACGCGCAAAGCCCATTTCATGAGTCACAATCACCATGGTCATCCCTGACTTGGCAAGGTCTTGCATAACAGCTAGAACTTCTCCAACCATCTCAGGGTCTAGGGCTGAAGTCGGCTCATCAAAGAGCAAAACATCTGGCTCCATTGCCAGTCCACGTGCGATAGCAATCCGTTGTTGCTGACCACCTGACAAACTCTGTGGATAGGTCGTTGCCTTATCTGGCAAGCCAACTTTTTCTAACAGTTCCTGTGCTCTTTTCTTCGCAACTTCCTTGCTTTCACCTTTGGTTTTAATTGGTGACAAAGTGATATTTTCCATCACTGTCATATTGGGAAAGAGGTTGAATTGTTGGAATACCATACCCATCTTTTCACGCATGGTAAAAAGGTCATTTTTCTTATCCGTAATATCGACTCCTTCAAAGATAACCTTACCTTTACTTGCTTCTTCAAGGAGATTCATCGAACGAAGGAGAGTTGATTTCCCGCTACCTGACGGACCGATAATGACCACAACTTCTCCACGTTTAATCTCAAGATTGATGCCTTTTAAAACTTCATTTTTCCCAAAAGACTTATGTAATTCTTCAATTTTAATCAAGGTTTCTGTCATTATTTCTTGTCTCCTTGTCCAATATGTTTTTCAAATGCTTTCAACGCTACTGTCAAAACAGAGGTCATAATCAAGTAGTAAAAGGCTGCAAATAAAAGTGGAGTCAATGGTAAATAAGTTGTTGTTGCTACTGTCGTTGCACCATTCCACAACTCCATCACCCCAATCGCCGACAAGAGGGAACTATCCTTGATAATGGTGATAAATTCATTTCCTAGAGCTGGAAGAATATTTTTGATAGCTTGTGGCAAAATGACATAACGCATGGCATTTTTCGGACGAATACCAAGAGAGTAAGCAGCCTCTAACTGCCCTTTAGGAACCGCATTGATCCCCGCACGAACAGTTTCTGAAACGTAAGCTCCACTATTCATAGAAATAATCAGAATACCAGGAATCAAACGAGAAAGATCAACTCCTAAAATTCCCACTTGGATAGTCGGAGCATTGATATGCATAAGAGCAAAGGCAATCATAATCTGAACCATCATCGGAGTACCACGGAAGATCCAAACATACACATTCGCAAACCAAACGAGCGGTTTAAAGCGTGATCGCTGAGCAAAGGCCAGTAACACACCTATAATGGTCCCTAAGCAGACAACAAGGATGGAAATCAATACGGTAATCAGAGCACCATAGTTAAAATATGGTAAATACTTTGGTAAAAAAGAAAAATTCATATTCAATCAACTTTCTATGTATTAGATTGTATGATTATAACATGAATTGAATTAAAATTCAATCCTTTTTCCCTAATTTTAACAATTAACTTGATAGAATGGAGAAATAGAGAGAAATCACAGTTTTTTTCTAGTCAACTACCTCTTGTTTATGGTAAAATAGAAACGATAAGAAATGGAGGAGAATCAAAATGGAATCACATTTGGTTAGAATCATTAACCGCCTAGAAGCAATGACAAAAGATGGTGGAAATCTAAAACGTAATTTTGAACGTGAAGGTGTTGTTGTCGCAGAAGTTGCATACAGCCACGACGAAGAAAATGGATCACTCTTCACCCTTCGCGATGTAGAAGCTCGTGAAACTTATACCTTTGATAGCATTGATTTGATTGCAATGGAGATCTACGAACTCCTTTACTAATATAAAAACAACGGGCAGTAAGGCCCGATAAATGAGAATCCTTTTTGTCACCACAAATGGGATTTTTTCTTACCTTCAATGTCGCTGGATTCTCCATGAATCCCTCTTTTAAAAACGACCACTTCCCAATCTTTTTACTTGCTTTACACCTTAATCATGCTATAATGAGAGTATAAAACTTTGACTATTCTTGACCTTTTTCTTAGACCAAGAATAAGAATGAAATGAGGTAGATGTATGCTCTGTCAAAACTGTAAAATAAACGACTCAACAATTCATCTGTATACCAATATCAATGGACAGCAAAAGCAAATTGATCTCTGTCAAAATTGCTATAAAATTATCAAAACAGATCCAAATAATACCCTCTTTAAAGGAATGACTGACTTAAATAATCATGACTTTGATCCTTTCGGCGACTTTTTCAATGATTTGAACAATTTCAAACCTTCTTCTAATAACGTCCCTCCAACTCAATCTGGTGGGGGATATGGAGGAAATGGTGGTTATGGACCTCAAAACCGAGGCCCGCTTCAAACACCTCCTAGCCAAGAAAAAGGACTCCTAGAGGAATATGGTATCAATATTACTGAGATTGCTCGTCGGGGAGATATTGACCCTGTTATCGGTCGAGATGAGGAGATTATCCGCGTTATCGAAATCCTCAACCGTCGAACCAAGAACAATCCTGTCCTCATCGGAGAACCGGGTGTTGGTAAAACAGCCGTTGTGGAAGGTCTAGCTCAGAAGATTGTCGATGGCGATGTTCCCCATAAACTTCAAGGCAAGCAGGTCATCCGTCTGGATGTGGTCAGTCTAGTCCAAGGAACAGGGATTCGAGGCCAATTTGAAGAACGTATGCAAAAACTCATGGAAGAAATCCGCAAACGTGAGGACATCATCCTCTTTATCGATGAAATCCATGAAATTGTTGGTGCAGGATCTGCTGGCGATGGCAATATGGATGCAGGAAATATCCTCAAACCAGCCCTTGCCCGTGGTGAATTGCAAATGGTCGGAGCCACTACTCTCAATGAATACCGCATCATTGAAAAAGATGCTGCCCTAGAGCGTCGTATGCAGCCCGTCAAGGTAGATGAACCAACTGTTGAAGAAACCATTATCATCCTCAAAGGGGTTCAAAAGAAATACGAAGACTACCATCACGTCAAGTATACTGATGCGGCTATAGAAGCTGCTGCAAATCTATCCAATCGCTATATCCAAGACCGCTTCTTGCCAGACAAGGCTATTGACCTGTTGGATGAAGCTGGTTCTAAGATGAATCTGACACTGAACTTTGTTGATCCTAAAGTGATTGATCAGCGCTTGATTGAGGCTGAAAATCTCAAGGCTCAAGCTACACGAGAGGAAGATTTTGAAAAGGCTGCTTATTTCCGCGATCAGATTGCCAAGTACAAGGAAATGCAGAAAAACAAGGTGACCGATCAGGATACTCCAATCATCAGCGAGAAAACAATCGAACATATCATTGAGCAGAAAACCAATATCCCTGTTGGAGAACTCAAAGAAAAAGAACAGTCTCAGCTTATCCATCTAGCAGACGACCTCAAGGCCCATGTTATAGGTCAAGATGAAGCTGTCGATAAGATTGCCAAAGCCATCCGTCGTAATCGTGTTGGACTTGGAACTCCTAACCGGCCAATCGGAAGCTTCCTCTTTGTCGGACCAACTGGTGTCGGTAAGACAGAACTCTCTAAACAACTAGCCATTGAGCTCTTTGG
Source organism: Streptococcus sp. HMSC072D05 (assembly GCF_001815805.1). GTDB lineage: Bacteria > Bacillota > Bacilli > Lactobacillales > Streptococcaceae > Streptococcus. Next base: position 143,878 of record NZ_KV822038.1, on the reverse strand, counting down.
CTCTGCTGACAGCATGATTCGCTTTGATATGAGTGAATACATGGAAAAACACAGTGTGGCTAAATTAGTCGGTGCCCCTCCAGGTTATGTTGGCTATGATGAAGCTGGTCAGTTAACGGAAAAAGTTCGTCGCAATCCTTACTCACTCATCCTTCTCGATGAGGTCGAGAAAGCCCACCCAGATGTCATGCACATGTTCCTTCAAGTCTTGGACGATGGTCGTTTGACTGATGGGCAAGGACGCACAGTTAGCTTTAAGGATGCTATCATTATCATGACCTCAAATGCGGGTACTGGTAAGGCCGAAGCCAGCGTTGGTTTTGGAGCTGCTCGTGAAGGACGTACCAACTCTGTTCTCGGTGAACTCGGTAACTTCTTTAGTCCAGAGTTTATGAACCGTTTTGACGGCATCATCGAATTTAAACCTCTCAGCAAGGACAACCTTCTCCAAATCGTCGAACTCATGCTAGCGGATGTCAATAAACGCCTCTCTAGCAACAATATCCACCTCGATGTGACAGACAAGGTCAAGGAAAAGTTGGTTGACTTAGGTTATGATCCAAAAATGGGGGCACGCCCACTCCGCCGTACCATTCAAGACCATATCGAGGATGCCATAACAGACTTCTACCTTGAAAATCCAAGTGAAAAAGACCTCAAGGCAGTTATGACAAGCAATGGCAATATTCAAATCAAATCTGCCAAAAAAACTGAGAAAACAGAAGAGATTGCTTCTGAAATAGAAGAATAAATCTATATAACAAGTGCAGAAAGTCTATCATTTTCTGCACCTTTTTTACTAAAATAAATGTAAAACCTTGACAGCTTGCCCCTCGTCCATTATGATAATAATAAAGACACTAGAGAATGAGGAAAAAGCAATGGCAAACCCAACTTATGGTGATAAAAAAGAGAATGTGACCTACCAGCCCCGCTATGGTGTGTACGCAGTTATTCCGGATGCGGAGAAAAAACAAATTGTCTTAGTTCAAGCTCCCAATGGTGCTTGGTTCTTGCCAGGTGGAGAGATTGAAGCAGGCGAAGATCATCAAGAAGCACTGAAGAGAGAACTAATCGAAGAACTTGGCTTTACAGCTGAGATTGGAACCTATTATGGACAAGCTGATGAGTATTTCTACTCTCGCCACCGTGATACCTACTACTACAATCCAGCGTATCTCTATGAAGCTATTTCTTTCAAAGAAGCACAAAAACCATTGGAAGATTTCAATCATATTGCTTGGTTCCCTATTGATGAAGCAATTGAAAAACTCAAACGTGGTAGCCATAAATGGGGAATTGAAGCTTGGAAAATCCAGCATGGAATTGGCTAAAATACACGATTTTATCCAAAAAGTGCTATAATAGAATTAGAAAATCGGAGGAACTGTTATGAAGCTTATCAACACGACTAATTCACACTCGCAACTTGTTAAAAGCCAATTAGAAAGCACAGACGCAACTCTTGTCGAGGTCTATTCTGCTGGAAACACAGATGTAGTTTTCACGCAAGCCCCGCTTCACTATGAAATCCTCATTTCCAACAAACACCGTGCTATTCGTGAACCTGAAATCGAAACTATCCAAGACTTCTTCTTAAAACGTAAAATCGACAAAGGAAGCATTGATGAAGCCAATATCAAGACGCTTTATTCAGATAAATTGATTGAGATTTCAATCCCTATAAAATAAGAAGACCAGCCAAAAGCTGGTTTTCTTTTGCAAAAAAGATTGGCAGTGCACAGCTACCAATCTTTTAGTTTTATTTCACAGCTTCTTTTAATGCATCTACCTTATCCAAACGTTCCCATGGAAGGTCAATATCTGTACGTCCCATGTGTCCATAAGCCGCTGTTTGACGGTAAATTGGACGTTTGAGATCCAGCATTTGGATAATTCCCGCAGGGCGAAGGTCAAAGATTTGACGCGCTGCTTTTTCAAGCTTGCTTTCAGCTACTGTTCCTGTACCAAAAGTATCGATACGAACAGAAACAGGTTGCGCCACCCCGATAGCATAAGCCAATTGCACTTCTGCCTTCTTAGCAAGACCTGCTGCAACGATGTTCTTGGCAATGTAGCGAGCTGCATAAGAGGCTGAACGGTCCACTTTCGTCGCATCCTTACCAGAGAAGGCACCACCACCATGACGAGAGTAGCCACCATAGGTATCCACGATAATCTTACGACCAGTCAAACCTGAGTCCCCTTGAGGTCCACCGATTACAAAGCGACCAGTTGGATTGATGAAGAATTTGGTTTGCTCATCCAAGTAAGAAGCTGGGATCACCTCTTTGATAACCTTGTTAATCACATCATTGTGAATTTGTTCATTGCTAACTTCTGGATCGTGCTGAGTTGAAATAACGACTGTGTCCACACGTACCGGACGGTCATTTTCATCATACTCAACTGTTACTTGTGATTTGGCATCAGGACGAAGATAGCTAATTTCACCAGACTTACGAAGTTCTGCCAAACGACGAACCAACTTGTGACTAAGTGAGATTGGTAAAGGCATGAGTTCTTCTGTCTCATCCACTGCAAACCCAAACATAAGACCTTGGTCACCAGCACCAATCAAGTCCAGCGGATCTTGATCTACATTCCCACGAACCTCCAAGGCTTCGTTAACACCTTGGGCGATATCTGGTGACTGCTCAACAAGTGACGGATGAACTCCCACCGTCTCTGCAGAAAAACCATACTCTGTATTGGTATAACCAATCTCTGCAATGGTATCACGAACCACTCGGTTAATATCTACATAAGCATGTGTAGAAATTTCACCAAAAACATGGACCGAACCTGTGTATACAGCTGTCTCGGCAGCAACGTGCGCCTCAGGATCTTTAGCTAAAATAGCATCCAAAATCGCATCTGAAATTTGGTCTGCAATCTTATCCGGATGCCCCTCAGATACAGATTCAGACGTGAATAATTTACGTTCTGACATAAAAATGTCCCCCCTTAAAAAATATTGTTATAGAGTTACAAAGTACTGATAGAAATTTCTACCATCTTATCGGGACTATATAACCTTATCATTATACCACTTTTTACTTTTTTTTGCAGTATTTTCTCGAAATCGAAAAAAGAACCTTACGGCTCTTTTCTCATCATAAAAATTCGGCTTGTACTCCATAATACAGAAGATTATACCTATGCTAATCTGCATACTTTGTTTACAAACTACCTATTTTTTTATCACAATGTTCTTACAAACAATCTTCCAGTTAGGCTTACTGTTCCTTAGACTTTCTATTGCTTACAGTTAAGCCAAGTCCAGCCATTAGGAGGCCAAGTCCTACAATACCATAGTTCGCTGTATCATTACTTCCTGTATCAGGGAGTTTCGCCACTTCTTTTTTATAAGCTGTAGCTACTGGAACTGTGGTAGTTGGAGTCGCACTTCCTGTCTGAGCAACAGGTAGTGTTGTACGACGTTCTAGGTAAAATTGGTAATTATCTTTCGTTACCTTGTAATTGTGTCCTTCAGTCACAGTTTCAACAATCCATGTAGTTGCATCCTTAGTTAAAGAATCAGCCAAGTTACGATTAATATTCATTAATCGACCTTCAGATACAAAATCTTTATAGCTAATATCGGTCCCTGTCGAAGTTGCAACAATTCTTTCGATTTTTGCGGCTTTCAAAGACGCAAGAGTATTCGCCATCGTTGGAATTGAAGGATCCTCCTTCATTGGAGCATCTGTCAACAATACGACAAACTTTTTATTTTTAGGTGACTTAGACCAGTCGTAGGTTGAAACAATTTGTGTAAGAGTAGGTGTAGATGTTTCAGGGAAGTCTCCACCATGTGCAAGCTTAATGCCTGCTAAGGCTTTTTCAAGCTCAGCTGGGTCAGAGGTAAAATAAGATTCATTAAATTTTGTTAAAATTGTACCCTCATCTGCTAATCCACCTATACGTCCATATACTTCATCACTAAAGGTAGCTAATCCAAAACGTGCTGCTACTCCATCTTTAGCAAGATTTCTTGCAAACTCATTGATATTGTTACGGACAGTGTCAATAGTTCGAGACATAGATGCTGAACGGTCAACAACAAAAACGATATCGGCAGAGTTAGATTTTGAAATCGTTCTTGTCGCTTTCTTGATTTCGACTGTAGTTGTTTTATCAACACGTTCATATTGGGTATAAGAATTTCCATCTTCATCTTTCCCACTCACTGTACTCTCAGTTGTTTCAGTCTTTGGAGCAGGAAGTTCTTCACTTTTTACAGGTGCCACTTCTGTCTTTGTGACTTCAACTGTTGCAGTTTCTTCATGAATCTTTTGATCACCTTCTTGGCGTTCTTTCACGTCAATAGGTGAAACCTTCTTAGAAACATCAACAAGTTCTCCAGGTTTTGCATCTGATTGGTTAACGACTGGTTTCGCCTCATCAGCTTTAATTTCTGCTACAGCAGCTTCGACTGCCGATTTATTTGCTTCGGTTTTCTTTACTGTTTCAGCTGAAGTAGATGCCGGTTGTGTTGTTTCATCTGCAGACACTTGTCCGACCTGAGCAAAAGCAAACAAAATTGCTACAGAAGCCAACCCAACTTTCATTTTACGGAATGAAAAACGTTGTTGTTTCATAAATGATTTATCCATAGAAGTCCCCTTTTCTTTTCACGGATCAAATGATATAATCCGATTGTTTTATAGTATGATAACACAATTTTGTATAGTTTTCAATTTTTTTCCTTATGATTTCAATAAAATATTGCTCTAAAAAAGGTTTTAAAGCAATTACTGTTTTATAAATCAAATTATTTAAAATATATAATTATTATCTCCTTTGAATATTTCCGGAAATAAAAACTCAGTAGAATC
>NZ_KV822038.1:92769-138937 GCF_001815805.1 Streptococcus sp. HMSC072D05 | reverse complement strand
GTAGAATCACCTGATTCTACTGAGTTTTTAAAATGTTTGGCGTTTAGCTTTACGCTCTGCACGGCCACGTGCGCGATTTTCAGCACGCTTGGTTTTGCGGCGTTTTTCATCCACCGCCCATTGAATCTTCTTCTTATAGCCTGGTTTGACTTTTTTCTTTTTCTTTTTGACCAAGCCAATCATTTCAATATCAAGCTTATCCTGCTTCTTTTCACGGTTGGCACGACGATCACGGTCATAGGTATCTTGAAACTCTCCGTCTTTGACCATCTTAGGAGTAAACTTGATTCCTAATTTCTCCAACTCACGGATATCCGAGTCATCGCTTGGCTGGTAAAGGGTAATAGCTGTACCAGGCAGTCCGTTGCGCCCAGTCCGTCCAACACGGTGAACAAAGAAGGACAAGTCTTGCGGAATGGCATCATTAATAACATGGCTGACACCTTCAATGTCAATCCCACGCGCTGCCAAGTCTGTTGCGACAATGTACTCAAAATCCAGATTTTTCACCTGATTCATGATCCGTTTGCGTTCACGAGGAGCAATGTCTCCATGAATCTTAGCTACCTTCAATCCTTGAGCAGTCAAGTAGGCATGTAACTCATCAGCACGCGTTTTTGTGTTAACAAAAATCATTGCCAAATAAGGCTGCATCAACTGAGTCAGCTGGTAAATTTGAGCATTCTTGTCGCGGCCCTTGGTCGAAATCAACCAATTATCAATCGTATCAGAAATGACTGTCTTAGTCTTGATTTTTTCCATGACAGGATTTGACAAGTATTTTTTCAAGAATGGTTGCAATTTTTGTGGAATAGTTGCTGAAAAGACCATGAATTGCAAGTCTTTTGGAAGGCTCCCTGCAATCTTATCAACGGTTTCCAAGAATCCCATATCCAAGGTCATATCCGCTTCATCAATTACAAAGGTCTTGGCCTTGTGAATAGCCAAATCACCAGATTTGACCAAGTCATAGATGCGACCTGGCGTTCCGATAACAATATGTGGTTGGTTGCTGGCAAGTTTTTCAATCTGACGCGCCTTATCCGTACCACCCACATAATTAACCACACGAACTTCGACATCTGAGTGAGCTGCAATCTGACGGGCTGCTTGGTAGATCTGAGTAGCCAACTCACGACTTGGTGCAGTAATGACCGCTTGCACACTATCGCTAGTTTCATCTAATTGCTGAAAAATGGGTAGTAAGAAAGTGTGGGTCTTTCCTGAACCTGTTTTTGACTCGCCCACCAAGTCACGACCTGCCAGTACAATAGGGATTAATTTTTCTTGTACCTCTGTCGGAGTTGTAAATTTTAACTCCTCCAAGGCTTCTACTATATAATTTTTAAATTGAAATTTCTTAAATGACATACTATCCTCGATTCTATCTTTTCAATTATACCATATTTTGTCCTATTGCAGTAGCCCCATTTGAGTCTCAGTCCTGTAGTAAAGATTCGAATAGATTAAAAAGTTGGAACTCTCTGGTTCCAACCTCTTTCATTATTTCCAGGTCAATACAGCATTCAAACCATAATGATCACTGACTTGTGGACTATTTTGTCCATCAAAAACTACTTGCAAACTCTCTACTTCTAACTCTTTGGTCGTAAAGACGTAGTCGATTCGTAATGGCTCGGTATTGCCTTTCCAGCCATCAATTTCTGGTGGAACGGTATAGCTACCACTTCTTTCTTTCGCAACTTCAAACGCGTCTTGTAATCCTAATGGGCTAGCTAAAATCGCTTGATAGCCTTCCTGACCAGCTGGATTATTAAAATCACCTGCTAAAATCAGAGGTTTGTTCAACTCTTTTAGTACAGCCTCAAATCGTGCCCATTCTTCTTGGAAACCTTTATCCCACCAAGAGAGATGAACGCTTGCAAGAGCCAGTTCCTTACCTTCAACCTCTGTCTCAGCCAAGGCAACACGGCGAGTATGGTAGTCCGTTGGATCATCTACATCTGATACCAAAATCTCACGCGCCTTAATAGGTGTTTTGGATAAGATTGCTACGCCTTCATGGTAGCGGTCATAGCCAATATGATTGTAAGCCCAAGTCCAGTAGTAGTCTTTCCCTTTCTCAGCCAATTTTTCAACCAGAAGTCGGACATAGTGATCCTGATGAATGGGTTCTGCTGATGGTAAAGCTTGATAGTGATTGTTAACCTCTCCCTCAGGCGAAGTCATTTCTTGATTGATTTCTTGGAAACAAATCAAATCATAGTCCTTATCTAGAATGTCTTGGAGTAAGATTTGGAATTTTTCCTCTGTTTCCTTCTCCATCCAACTGTGGGTATTGAGTGTTAGAAATTTCATGCTTTTCTCCTAAAACAAGAGGTTGGAAAACAGCTTCCAACCCCAAGTATATTACAATTCTACTTTAGCAACTGCTGTTTTAGCTGCAAGAGAACCTGTTTGTTCTAATTTAACTGATTTGAGGACATCACCATTTGTGAAGACAACCACTGTTGATGTTTTGCGTCCTGCTTCTCGAATAGCATCCAAGTCAGCTGTGACAAGAAGATCACCAGCGGCCACTTTTTGTCCTTCAGAGACATGAACAGTAAATGGTTTTCCTTCAAGACTTACTGTATCCAAACCAATATGAACAAGCACTTCAAGACCTGAGTCAGTGACAAGACCAAGAGCGTGTTTTGTTGGGAAGATACTTGATACAGTACCAGTAACTGGAGATACAATGTTGCCATTTGCTGGCTCTACTGCAAATCCATCACCCATCATTTTTTGAGCAAAAACTGGATCTTCCACTTGTTCCAAGGCAACAACTTGACCGTCAGCTACTGAGTAAACTTCCTCAGTTACACCTTTGAAATGGACAGTATTTTGTTGAGTTTCTGTCATTTGACTTGGAAGAGTTTCAGGAATTACTTCCCCTGAGTCAAGGATATCTTGGATATCAGATTTCAATACGTCAGCTTTTGGTCCGTAGATAGCTTGGACACCTTGTCCTTTCATGACAAGACCCATAGCTCCTTCTGCTTTCCATTGTTCCTCAGTACCAACGCGATCTGCGTCTTTAACAGTTACACGAAGACGAGTCATACATGCATCCACATCTACGATATTTGCACGACCACCAAGAAGGTTAATGATGTTTACGGCTTGAGAAGCTGCTGCAACTTTTGGAGTTCCAGGAGCTGCTTCTTCTGATGCTCCTTCAGCTGTTTCGTAGTTTCCGTTACGTCCTGGAGTTGCGTAGTTGAATTTCTTGATCATGAAGTTGGCAATGAAGTACATGATAACCGCAAAGAGAACAGTTACCCAGATAAAGTTAACGATATCCATACCAATACCAGCATTAATTGCCAATGGTGTACGAGTCAAGAATTCAATTGAACCGAATGAGTGGACACGAAGGTGAACAATATCTGCCATAGCAAAGGCAGCACCTTGAACTACTGAATAAACAAGGTAAAGCGGTGTTGCGATGAACATGAACATATACTCGATAGGTTCAGTAACCCCTGTCAAGAATGTTGCAAGGGCTGTCGCAATCATCATACCCTTGTATTGGTGTTTCTTGTCAGCATCAACATTGCGGTAGATAGCAACGATGACACCCATCAAGATACCAAATGAACCGATCATTTGTCCAACTTTGAAACGAGCTGGAGTGACTGTTGTAAGAAGGTGTTGGTATTGGTCAGCATTTGAACCTTTAAGGTTAACAAGGTCAGTTACCCATGCAAGCCAAAGTGGATCTTGACCAAATACTTGTGTTCCTTTTGCTGCACCAGTTAACACTTCGTATGTTCCACCAAGAGCTGTATAGTTCATTGGGATTGTCAACATGTGGTGAAGTCCGAATGGCAAGAGCAAACGTTCCAAAGTACCATACAAGAATGGTGCAAGGACTGGAGCAGTTTCTTGTGAGTTGGCAATCCAAATACCGAAGTTGTTGATACCTGTTTGAACTACTGGCCAAAAGGCAGCAAGTAGAATTGCAGCAATAGCTGAACGAAGAATAACGACGAATGGTACGAAACGTTTACCATTGAAGAATGAAAGGGCATCAGGAAGTTTACGGAAGTTGTAGTATTTGTTATAAGCTGTTGCCCCAACAAAACCAGAGATAATCCCTACGAAAACCCCCATGTTAAGAGCTGGTGCCTCAAGAACGCTGATAAAGTAGTCAGCAACCTTGATTGAACCACCAAAGAAGGTAGTAACCATTGCTTCAGGGTTTTTCAACATATCACCTGTAACACCGAAGATAGCACCTGTGATACGGTTAATCAAGATAAAGGCAAGTCCAGCTGCAAATGCACCACCTGCACGTTCTTTTGCCCAGCTTCCCCCAATAGCAAGGGCAAACAAGATATGAAGGTTACCGATAACCCCCCAACCAATTTGCTCAAGGATTCCACCTGTAATCACTAGAGGAGCAAGGTTTGGGTCGATCATCACGATTGATTTACCGATTGAGATCATCAATCCCGCCGCTGGCATAACGGCGATAACCACCATTAAAGCCTTACCGAATTTTTGCCAAAATTCGAAAGACAAGACATTTTTGAATGTAGCTTTCATCATTCAAATCTCCTTTATTTTATTTAGGCAAACGTTTTACGAAAACGTTTGCATTTGGTTATGTATTAATTATACCACTTTTATTTTTTTTGTAAAGGCTTTTATAAAAAAATTGTCTATTTTTTTTAATTTTTAAAAAGGAAAAAGAGAAGTTTACGAAAACTTCTCTTTTAAAAATGTATTATTTTTCTGATTTGTTCTGCAATTTGCATTTAAATCCAACTAGATCTTCAAGAATCGACGCATCGAAATCCCCGAACCAATTGAACCAATGAAAATTCCAATTATAAATAATAGGACTGTCATCAAAGGAATAAACACATCTGGTGTAATCATTGACAAGTTTTGACCTACCAAGGATTTATTGACCGATTGATAAACCATATTGTAAACAAAGAAAACAAGGACAGAAGGAATCGCTGCACCAAGCAAGCCAATAAAAGCACCTTCTAGCAAGAATGGACCACGGATGTAGCCATTTCTCGCTCCTACCAGACGCATAATCTGAATCTCACGACTACGTGAAATAATAGTGATACGAATGGTATTGGAAATGAGGAAGACTGCGATAAAAATCAAGAGCCCTGCAATAACCAATCCCCAAACACGGATAAAGGAAGCCAGTTCAAAAAGTCGTTGAGTGTTGGCTCCACCATCTTGAACCTCTGATACTCCCTCAATTTTCTTAGCTTCTTCAGCTACCGTTTTAACATCACTCGGAGAATTTGTATCAACGATATAAGCATCATAGAGAGGGTTTGCATCCCCTTCAAAGACCTTCCAATCGTCACCCATTGTTTCCGTTAGTTTTTCGTACTGTTCTTCTTTACTTGAGAAGGTAACACTCTTAACAGCAGGTATAGCTTTCAAAGCATCATAAACCTTGTGGTAGTCATTATTGGTAACTGTCTGACCTTCTTTTTCAATCGTTTCACTGTTATCAGCTACATCCTTACGAATGTATACCATGACCCGAACGTTGTTTTCAATATCGGTAGCCAGTTTTGCTGTATTAAAAATTACAGATGCAAACAGGGCAACGAGGGTCAAGGTAATCATAACCGAACTCACTGCTGCTACTGTCATCCAGCCATTTCGTTTTAAACTTTTTAATGATTCAAATAAATGGCGAAAAAATCTACTAATCATCGTATCCATATTCTCCTTTAGCTTCGTCACGAACGACACGGCCATTTTCAATGGCAATGACACGGTGGCGCAAGGTATTTACAATCTGGCTATTGTGGGTTGCCATCAAGACAGTAGTACCTTGGAGATTGATGCGTTCCAACAGATTCATAATTTCCCATGAATTATCTGGGTCCAAGTTTCCCGTTGGTTCATCGGCAATCAATACTTTAGGATTGTTGACAATCGCGCGAGCAATCGCAATCCGTTGCTGCTCTCCACCTGAGAGTTCATTAGGGAAAGAGCGAACCTTATGTTTCAAACCAACCAGGTCCAATACTTCCATAACACGTTTTTTGATATTGCGACGGCTCTCACCGATTACTTCCATTGCATAGGCAATATTCTCATAAACGGTCTTCTTAGGCAAAAGTTTGTAATCCTGAAAGACTACCCCGACACTACGACGTAGTAGTGGGACATCTTTCTTCTTAATTTTAACTAAATTAAAGCCTGCAACTGATAGGCTTCCTTTTTCGATCTTTACTTCACGATATAAAGCTCGAATAAAGGTTGACTTCCCTGCCCCAGAAGGTCCTACAATATAGGCAAACTCTCCTGGTTCAATGGTAACAGACACTCCACGCAGGGCAGTCGTTCCATTGTCATACTTTTTGACAACATCTCTCATTTCAATGATTGACATATGAGTTCCTTTCTATCTTAGCTGATTCGCCACTTGAGGTAGGCATCGATAAAACCATCAAGGTCTCCATCCATCACCTTATCTACCTGAGCAACTTCAAAGCTTGTACGGTGATCTTTTACCATAGTATAAGGCGTGAAAACATAAGAACGGATTTGGCTTCCCCATGTGATTTCTTTTTTCTCACCTTTAAGGGAATCAACTTCCGCAGCTTTCTTTTCTTGCTCCATTTGATAGAGCTTAGCCTGCAACATCTTCATGGCACGATCTCTATTTCCATACTGGGTACGATCGACCGTTGATTGGACGACAGTGCCCGTAGGAATGTGTGTCAAACGCACACCTGTTGAAACCTTATTGACGTTTTGTCCACCAGCGCCACCTGAACGGAAAGTATCCATTTTGATATCATCTTCACGAATCTCCACTTCGATGGTATCATCCAACTCAGGCATAACCTCTACGGATGTAAATGATGTATGGCGACGTTTGGCAGAATCAAATGGCGAAATACGAACCAAACGGTGAACACCCATTTCTGATTTAAGTAGGCCGTATGCATTGGGTCCTTCAAAAGACAAGGTCACAGACTTGATACCTGCTTCATCACCAGCCTGGTAATCCAAGACTTCTACTTTAAAGCCTTTGGCATTTCCATAACGAGTATACATACGAAGCAACATATCGCCCCAGTCCTGTGCCTCAGTACCACCAGATCCTGGATGGATTTCCAAGATTGCATTATTATGGTCATAAGGTTCTGACAAGAGAAGGGTCATCTCGTAGCTGGTCATCATCTTATCCAGTTCTGTCAACTGTTCGACCAGTTCATCATGGACTGACTCGTCTTCTGCTAAAAAGTCCAATAAAATCTCAACTTCATCCTGCAACTCTTCCATTTTACGGAAGGTGTTGTAGGTGTTTTTTAATTCATTTAATTCTTGCGACGTTTTTTGGGCCGCGATATTATCGTTCCAAAAATCAGGTTCTGTCATCTTGTTTTCCAAGATGGCAATCTCTTCCTCTAAGCCTTCGAGGTCAAAGAGACCCCCTAAAAGAAGATAATTTTTCACGATTTGCGTCAATTTTTTGACGAATTTCTGAAATGTCCATAGATACTCCTTTTCATATCGTTTTATTATACCATAATCTCTCATTTCTTTCCATATTTTGCTTTTCACCGCTTTTGATGGCAGAAGAAAAGAGGCTCTAAAGCCTCTTGTTTAAAGGACTTTGGCAGAGGTATGAGTGATTTCCTCCACTTGAATTCCTTCTTTTTCAAACTTATCCTTTAATGAAGTCAAATCGATTTTTCCATCAATTTGAACCTCGATGACGACCTTGCCATCCTTACGTGGAATGTTAACAGTATGGGAAATATTTAAATCCTCTTCTACAATTAGAGCTACAATTTTTCCCAGCACTCCGACTTCATTTTCTGTAATGAAACGAACACGAATTCCCTCTTCTCCGTATCCGGCGATTTCCAAGAAAGCCTGAAAAACATCGCGGTCTGTAATGACACCGTAGACCTGATGATTGTCTACGACTGGTAATATCCCAATTTTATTTTTCAGCATCAGGTAGGTCGCATCTTCTAAACTAGCATAGCCAGAAACCGTCACGACATCTCGAATCATTACATCTTTTACTTTGGTTTTATTCAGAAGATAATTCATCTCATAGATAGAGAGACTGGTTGCTTTAGATGGGCTGGCTTCCGCAATGGTTCCTTCTGTTACCAATCCGACTAATTGATCGTTTTCGATAACAGGTAAACGGTGCAAACCTTGCTCGCGCATCAAATCTGCTGCATGTGCTACAGTCGTATCTGGACTGATATAAACTACCTTACGGGTCATGAAATCTTTAACTGCCATGAGACTTCTCCTTCTATATTACTACTTTTATTATACACTTTCTTAGAAAATCTATCAAACGCTTTCATCTCTTTTTCAAGATTTTGAATAATCTGAGAAGTTTGCATAAAATGCCAGTGTAATTTAAAAGGGAACCGAAGTCCCCTCTATTCTTAAATCGTAACAGTGTCTCGATCTTTTATCATATAACGTTTCAGTGGGCTAAGACTAGCTAGCCAGTATAGTAGACCACCAAATAGCGCAGTAAATCCGCTACCAGTTGTGATTAAAAAGATTGGACTTTGAATTTGTGCAGTTACAGGGTTGTAGACAAAAAGTACCGCTACCAATAAGGAGATAAATACGCAAGACAAGCCAACTAAGTTAAATCCTTTAGTAAATTCGTATGCGTCATGCCCTTCAAGGAAATAGGCTGAACGCAAGTCGAGTTTTCGTTTTCTTAAGATAAAATAGTCGACAACAATCATACCAATAATTGGCCCCTGAATATAGGCAGCTAGGGAGATGAAGGATCCGAAATACTCTTCTACTCCTCCCCAGATAGTGAGTAGACTCACGTAAACCATGGCAATCCAAACCATTAGTTTATAGCTTACTTTGGGCATCCCACTTTTGACAATCATACAGTTCACGTATGATCCAGTCCCCTGAGTTCCAATATTAGCAAAGGCTACTAGTAGTAGACTTAAGAGAGCAAAGGCTGGGGTGCTTAGAGTTGATAGCATGGTTGTTGGATCACTTTCATACACACCTGTTTTGACAAACATGGCTAGAGCCATGACTCCACCTGTAGCAACGAAGAATGGAGCCACAACTCCGTATGATAAGGCTGTAGCCCAATAACCACTGCGTTCTGTTTTTGCTAAACGCGGTAAAACCAATGCCTGTGTAGACCAAGAGAAAGCAAAGGCAACATTTCCTTCTCCAGAGAGCATGAAGCGTTCTAATGGCGTCAAATCTCCTTGAGTGGCTGGTTGGATATTCATAATATCCGTTATAGGAACGGCGACAAAGCAGATTCCAACGATAATCAGACCGACAATCAATAAGGCGATAACCAAGAAGCGATTGGTCCATTTAATCACTTCCGGGCCTCCAAGAGCAATGAGAGTCCCAAGAAGAACACAGAGGGTACCAAGAATAGGCGCCCATACTCCCTTGTCCAAACCAAGACCAAAATTATTTGCCAAATGGATCATGGAACTGGCAAAAAGATTGGCCGCAACAGCATACCATCCAAAGTTAGCCAAGCTAATAATGGTTGATAACAGGGCTACACCTCTTTTTCCTAGAACGGCTCTCAACCAAATCCACAAATCAATTCCATACTTAACCGCAAATAAAATAGGAAGACATTCAATAAAGACCCAGATAATGTTAAAGCTAAAAATATTTATCAACATTTGATTAAAGGTCAAATATTGAGCTACATAAGCCCCTTGAGTATAACACCAAGTGGCAATGGCAAAACCACTTGTCGATAGAAAGAGATCCCAAAAAGAATACTGACGATCCTTATTGGTCATGGGTACAATTCCTGTTATGGTTTCTTGTTGGATATAGTCATTCATTTTAGACATATTATTGAATTCCTCCCATCATTGCTAAGATAATCAAAACAAGGTTGATTAGGACTATGGAGATGATTAAAATGAAATCACTTTTTAGGAAGGGTTGAACAAACTCGTAGTTTGGCGACTCCATTTCTTCCAATCTTCTCTTTGTTTCAGTTGATACTAATTCTTCAATTTCAGATGTCGTTTTCATCTCAGTTCTCCTCCAAATACAAGTCAAGGGCCAGTTGTCCATATTGTTTGGTATAGCGATACCAGATGTAAAGAAACTCACCGACTGGTTTTCCGACACTCTCCTGGAACAAAGCCCACAAGAACCAATAATATGAGGTCACTGCTACATAAGCCAAGTAGTGACGTTTGGTTTTCTTATCTGGTACTTCTTGTAGATACAATTCCAGTACTTTTTCAGCATCCTCTACGGTATAGTTGGAACACGCGATAAAGGTCCCCAAATCTCCTGCTGGCTCTCCCATTCCAGAATATTCCCAATCAATCAAGCTCATTTCGCCTGCTTCATTTAACAAAAAATTAGGACTATAGGAATCTCCATGACAAAGGACAACCTGTTTCGGATCATTCTGTAAATAATTTTTGAGAAGTGAGACGGTTTTATCCAGTTCCTCGAGACCATCAAACTCGAACCGATTTCTAGCCTTCAATTTTTCTCTAAAATCAATAATTCCTTCAAATTGGTCAAAGGAATGTTCCGTTTTTTCTCCAGATTGGTGTAATCGTCTCAAGAGGTCCATTGCTTGTGCCACATCATCCCAATTATCATAATCCAGTTGCTTAGCATTGGGAATAAACTCTGAAATCTTCCATCCCTCATCCTTGTTCATGGCTACGAAGGTACGGTCAATCTTTAATTTTGCAGCAATTTCCATTGAAGCTGCTTCACTAGCTCGGTCGATATAATTTTCCGTTCCCCTACCCGGATGACGGTAAACATATTTTTTCCCCAGACAGTCAAATAAAAATGATGTGTTGGTTAATCCATCTTTTAGTGGTTTGATATTGACAATATCTGAAGCCACACACTTTAATGTCTTACAGATATTATCAATAATGGCCGAATCTGCATTTACCAAATAACGTTCATCAAATTGACGGAGTTCATCTAGTGAATCAAATTCTTTAACAATATCCGCTGAATAGTGGCGGGCTTCTAAAAGGAGTTCCTTGACATGCCGACTATAGTAATCCTCCCAAAGCTGTTCCCGATAAGGTTCGTGCTTAAACTCGTTTTCTAAAATTTCCTTGAATTTCTCACTAAATGCACGGTCGAAATAAACGTGCCCCACCATAGCCCAAGTATTTTCTCCACCAATCTGGATATCAATGATGGTGTTATTCGAATCCTCTATAGCACAATATTCGTCCGTTTGACCTTCTGCAAATATCGTCGAGTAGTAACCTCTATAAATATATTGCTCAAAAGGATTTTCCACAAAATAATTATCTGATGAACAAATATAAGTGTTGGAAAGTTGATTTTTAACCAACATAAGAGACGAACAGTTATTATATTTGTAGTAATCATTATTTACTACAATTTTTATACCAAACTTCTCTGCAAGATAGAACATTTTTTCTTGTAAGTAGCCTACAGTAACGGTTATATCTTCTATTCCTGCTTCTTGCAGCTGTCTGATTTCCCTCTCTATCAAGCGTTCCCCCTTGACTTGAAGCAATCCTTTGGGAATCTCATAAGACAAAGGAGCAAAACGGCTACTCATGCCAGCAGCCATTATAATGGCATTTTTTACTCGATAGGGGTCTAAAACTTTCTGACCTAGTTCAGTTAAGTGAAGCTCCTCATCAACCCACTTCTCTTCTTTCAGTTTTTTCAATAATGTGTTGATTGTTCCTAAAGATAGGTCTAACTCTTCAGCTAACTGTCGCTGAGTAAATGTCTTTTCTTTATGTATCAACATAAAACGCAAAAGTTTAAATTGTTTTTCTGTTACCATTCTCAGTCCTCCTGTTCAATTTTCTCTTACTCATATTATAATATGAACAAAAATGACTGTCAATTCAAATAGGGAAACAATGAGTAAAAATTAAGGCCTTCTTCCCTTTCCTCAAAAAACATATAAATAAAAGAGCTCCTTATTCTGGAGCCCTGAAATATTTTATATTTTTGATAAGTAGTCGTATTAGGTGTCGCTTGGCTGCAATCCTTATCCGCCAACTAAAAAGGTCCCCCGGACTATAGAGGGATTGCGTGCGCAATCTCCATCCACAGCCTAAACTAGTCTCCCAGACTAGTTTAGCCACCTAGATATGCTTTTCTGACTTCATCTGATGCTGCGAGTTCTTTTCCTGTTCCTGATAGGACAATCTTTCCTGTTTCAAGTACATAACCACGATCAGAGATAGCAAGGGCCTTGTTAGCGTTCTGTTCAATTAGGAGAACTGTTGTTCCTTGCTTCTGAATATCTTGAATGATATCAAAAATTTCTTGGATAAAGATCGGGGCAAGTCCCATTGACGGCTCATCCAAGAGAAGGAGCTTAGGTGTAGACATGAGAGCGCGTCCCATAGCAAGCATCTGCTGTTCACCACCTGAAAGAGTTGCCGCATCTTGGTTTTTGCGTTCTTCCAGACGAGGGAAACGTGAAAAGACTTTTTTCAAGTTAGCTTGATTTTCTTCACGATTTTTCTTTAAAAAGGCTCCCATTTCTAAGTTTTCCATAACAGTCAAACCTGGGAAAACATGGCGTCCTTCAGGAACTTGTGAAAGGCCACCTGCTACAATTTTTTGAGCTGGCAACTTTTGAATTTCTTTTCCTAAAAACTGAATTTTACCAGCACTTGGACGAACCAAACCTGAAAGGGTACGAAGAATGGTTGTTTTACCAGCACCATTGGCACCAATCAAGGAAACAACTTCACCTTCATTAACCTCGAAACTTACATCACGAACTGCTTGGATCATACCATAATGCACAGAGAGGTTTTCAACTTTTAACATAGACATTAGGCTTCACCTCCTAGATAAGCTTCGATAACACGTTTGTTGTTCTTGATCTCATCCGGAGTCCCATGAGCAATCAACCGACCATATTCAAGAACATAGATACGCTCAGTGACTTCCATAACCAAATTCATGTCATGTTCGATAAGCATGATGGTAATTTTAAATTCATCTTTGATACGACGGATCAATTCTGTCAATTCAGCTGTTTCTTGTGGATTCATACCAGCTGCAGGTTCGTCCAAAAAGAGGATCTTAGGTTCAGTTGCCAGAGCACGAACGATTTCTAATCGACGTTGTTGACCATAAGCCAGATTCTTGGCAAGAGTATCTGCGTCACCATCCAAATCAAAGATCTTCAACAAGTCCAAAGCTTTGCTTTTTAATTCTTCCTCATTCTTATAAAAAGCTGGTAGGCGTAGGAAGCTCGCAAGGACATGTTGTTTATGATGATTGCTAAATGCAATCAAAACATTCTCCAAAACTGTCAAGTCCTTGAACAAACGAATATTTTGGAAAGTACGACTGAGACCAAGTGAAGCAATCTTATAGGGAGTTTTCCCATTTAGGAGGTGACCATCTAGTGTCACAGTACCTTCGCTTGGTTCATAAACACCGGTCAAGAGATTGAAAAGGGTTGTTTTACCAGCTCCGTTTGGTCCAATCAGACCAACCAATTCTCCCTCGTTCAATTCAAGAGTGACATCTCCAACAGCTGTTAGACCGCCAAAATGTTTGGTTAACTGTTTAACTTCAAGTAATGCCATTAGTTTTGTCCCTCCTTCTTCGATTTTTTAAAGAAACGTGATAGACTCAATTCCCATGTCCCAAGAAGTCCACCTGGTCTGAAAATCATGACCAATACAAGAGCCAAAGCGTAGATAATCATACGTACGCTTGCTACATCCTGAAGGAGCATATTTAAAATTCCTAAAACAATCGCTGAAACGATGGTACCAGTAATCGATCCAAGTCCACCAAATACAACGATAATCAACACATTGATGGAATTAATAAAGGTGTAATCTTTTGGGACGACAGAACCGATAAAACCAGCCTGAAGTGAACCAGCAATACTTGCTGTAATGGCACCAAAGACAAAAGCGATAATCTTGATCTTTGTAGTGTTTACTCCAACGGATTCAGCAGCAATCTCATCCTCACGAACAGATAGAGTAGAGCGTCCAATTGGACTACGTAAGAAGTTGAGAGTTGCAATAGTTGTAATCACTACAAAAAGATACACCATTTGCCAGTTGGTAAAGTTTGGAATACCCAAGATACCAGCGGCACCGTTGGTCAAACTTCCACCATTAATGATAAAGATACGAATGATTTCTGAAACGCCTAGTGTCGCAACAGCCAGGTAGTCACCCTTCAAACGGAGTGTTGGAATCCCAACGAGCAAAGCAACTGCACCAGAAATCAAGGCGCCCAAGACCATTGCTCCAAAGAAGGCACCATAGGTTGGTGATTTTGAACCAATAATCGCTGCTGCATAAGCCCCAATTGCCATAAAACCTGCATGACCGAGTGAGAATTGTCCTGAAAAACCAACTATTAAGTTCAAGCCTACTGCAAGGATGATATTAATCCCAATTTGTTCTAAAATTTGGACATGGAATAGATTGAGAACACCAGCAGAAACCAGTACACTAATCAATCCATAACCCGCTAACAGAAGGAATAACCAGAGAATATTTACTTTAAGATTTGTCTTCATTGTTTACACCTTCTCTTTCACATTCTTACCAAGGATACCCGCAGGTCGAACAATTAGAATCAAAAGCAAGATTCCATACACGATAGCATCACGGAAATCAGACATACCGAAGGCAGTAGCAAATGTTTCCAACAAGCCAATCACAAATCCCCCTAGAGCTGCACCAGGAATAATCCCGATACCACCGAGAACGGCCGCAACGAATGATTTTAGACCTGGAGTCACACCCATCAAAGGTTCAAGAGAGTTGTAGTAAAGGGCAATGAGAACACCTGCTGCACCAGCAAGGGCTGAACCCAAAGCAAAGGTAAAGCTGATTGTGCGATTTACATTAATTCCCATCAATTGAGCTGCGTCACTATCAACTGATACCGCACGCATGGCTTTCCCCATTTTTGTTTTTTGGACGATTAATTGCAATAAAACCATCAAGAGTACAGAAACTGCTAAAATCATCAATTGAACATTTGTCAAGCTAATTGGTCCCAAGTCAAAGCGGACTGTTTCAATTGCTTGAGGGAAGGCACGAGTATTAGCACCTACTAGATAAACCATTCCGTATTCCAGTAGGAAAGACACTCCGATGGCAGTAATCAATACAGCAATACGTGTAGAGTGTCGTAAAGGACGGTAGGCAAGAAACTCAATCACAACACCAAGCAGCGCAGTCCCTGCCATTGAAATAATTAAAGCTAAAAAGAAATCCATTTGGAAAGAATTAATCAAAAAGTAACCAATAAAGGCACCCATCATGTAAATATCACCGTGGGCGAAGTTGATGAGTTTGATAATTCCATAAACCATGGTATAACCCAGAGCCAAAAGTGCATAAACACTACCCAGAATTAAACCATTCACAAGTTGTTGGAGCATAGCATTCACTCTTTTCTATCCTTATTTTTTAGAAAATTTCATTATTTTCACAAGTTCATAAACACCGAAACAGGGAGTGAGTCAAAGGCTCATTCCCCATTTCAATTACTATTCTAATGTTATGGTTTTACAACTTCTGCTTCTTCAACTTTACCATTGTTCATGGTCATCATGTAAGCAGTTTTCACTGTATTGTGGTCAGCATCAAAGCTTGTCTGACCAGTTACACCATCAAAATCTTTGGTTTTAGCAAGGTTGTCCTTGATTTCACCTGAGTTTTTAGCACCTTTTGCAGCATTTGCTACTAGGTAAACTGAGTCATAGGCTAAAGCTGAGAATGTTGAAGGCTCTTCGTTGTATTTAGCACGGTATGCTTCAAGGAAAGCTTTAGCTTTTGCAGAAACATCAACTGTGGTGGAGAATCCAGAGATGAAGTAAATGTTTGATGCTCTTTCAGCAGTTGCTTGTTGAACAAATTCTTCACCGTTAAATCCATCACCACCAACGATTGGTTTATCAATTCCCATACCACGAGCTTGGTTTACAATTTTACCTGCTTCTGTGTAGTAACCTGGAACAACGATAGCATCAAACTCTTTGCCTTTCATTTTAGTAAGGGCTGCTTGGAAGTCTGTATCACCTGCTACAAACGTTTCATCTGCTACAATCTCACCCTTGTAGGATTCGCGGAATGATTTAGCAATACCTTTAGCATAGTCACTAGCGTTGTCAGTATAAAGAACAACCTTCTTAGCATTCAATTTGTTTGTTACATAGTTAGAGATAATCTTCCCTTGGAAGCTATCTTGGAATGTTCCGATAAATAGGTAATCTTGACCTTTAGTCAAACCGTCTTGAGTAGCACTTGGTGAAATCAATGGCACTCCAGCTTTAGTAGCGTTAGCTACAGCTGCAGCAGTTGCACCAGATGTCGCAGGTCCTACAATAGCTGCTACTTTTGATTGGGTAACAAGGTTTGTTGTAACAGAAGCTGCTTCAGCAGTTTCTGACTTGTTGTCTTTGTCTACAACTTCGATTTGTTTTCCATCAATTCCACCTGCAGCGTTGATTTCGTCTACGGCAAGTTGGGCACCTTTTTGTTCAGCTGTACCGTAAGCTGCCACAGCACCTGTCTCTTCAAAGTTAAAACCGATTTTAATTGTTTTTTCGTCTACTGGATTTCCAGTTGTGTTTGACGCTCCTGACTTGACCTCCCCACAGGCAGCAAGAAGAGCCACACTAGCAAGAGCCACAAAAGATAGGGCAAATTTTTTCTTCATTTTTAATCTCCTTATAGTTGTTTCAAAAATTGTATGTTAAGAATATACCGAATTATCAGAAAATTGTCAATGTATTTGTTTAATTTTTTAAATGATAACGTTTTCTTCAGTCCGATAGAGATTCCCAACGAAGGGAGTTTCTAGCTCTTGAATATGGCAACGTCTAATTTTCTTGATATATCTTTCCTTACCTAATCTCTCAACCAAGTCATCTAGCTCCTCAGTTGGAACATAGAGCTGCAAGTAACGATGTTTTTTGGAATGGTAACAGATATCACCGTATTCCTGAATTTTTTTTGCATCTCGATTATAGTAGAGATAGATGATTAATCCTGATCGATTTGTTTTTTCAAACATGAGGAATCCTCTTTCTAAGAAATCTTCTCCTATTATATCAAAAAAAGCAAACTCCGTCGAGTTTGCTTTCTAGGTTGTTCAGCTTAACGAATTATTGGCCATGATTTCATCAATAAAGCCATATTCAAGTGTTTCTTGGGCACTCATCCAGTAATCACGTTCCGCATCTGCATGAATTTGCTCGACTGATTTACCAGAGTTATCTGCAAGGATTTGCTCCAAAGTCTTACGAGTTTTGAGCAAGTGCTCTGCAGCAATTGCCATATCTGTCTGTTGGGTACCACCACCTGTACCACCCATTGGTTGGTGAATCATGTACTCTGCATTTGGAAGCATGAAACGTTTGCCTTTTGCGCCACTTGATGCAATGACAGTCCCCATGGATGCAGCCATCCCCATAACGATAGTTTGGACATCTGCCTTGATAAAGTTCATGGTATCAACGATTGCCAAACCAGCTGAAACAGAGCCTCCAGGTGTGTTGACATAAAGATAAATATCTTTTGTACTGTCTTGGGCATCCAAGAAGAGCAACTGAGCAATAACGGAGTTGGCCATGTTGTCTTCAACTGGACCTGTTAGCATGATGATGCGGTCTTTCAGAAGACGAGAGTAAATATCATAGGAACGTTCTCCACGGCTTGTTTGTTCAATAACTACAGGAATCATTCATTTCTCCTTTTATGTTTTATGTTGAATTTTCTTAGTCTTACGACTCAATACAAAACTATTATATCTTTTTGGTCAAAAAAGGTCAAATTTTTGCTCTATTCTCTAAACAGAAACAAAAACTCAACCTCCTTTCAAGTCAAAAACGAACTTCTAGTTTCACTATTTACTTTGGGATTTTATTTAGTACCGAACAAGCGGTCTCCAGCATCTCCAAGACCTGGAACGATATAACCGTGTTCGTTCAAGCGTTCATCCAAAGCTGCTGTAAAGATCTCTACATCTGGGTGTGCTTCTTGAAGAGCTTTCACACCTTCTGGAGCAGATACTAGGCAGACAAACTTGATATTTGAAGCGCCTCGTTTTTTAAGGGAATCTACTGCCAAGATTGCTGAGCCACCTGTTGCCAACATTGGATCAACGACAAAGATTTGACGTTGGTCAATATCCTCAGGCAATTTCACCAAGTATTCAACTGGTTGAAGGGTTTCTTCATCACGGTACATACCGATGTGTCCAACTTTGGCTGCTGGAACCAAGCTCAAGAGGCCATCTACCATCCCGATACCTGCACGCAAGATTGGGACAATCGCCAATTTTTTACCAGCCAATTGTTTTTGAACGGTCTTTGTGATAGGTGTTTCAATTTCAACGTCTTCAAGTGGAAGATCACGAAGTACTTCATATCCCATCAACATTGCAATCTCATCTACTAGCTCACGAAAAGCTTTTGTAGAAGTGTCTGTACGACGCAAGATTGACAATTTGTGTTGAATGAGTGGATGATTAATGACTTCAATTTTTCCCATTTTCTGAGTTCCTTCTTTCAATTTATTCTTCTTATTATATCAAAAAACGGTTTAAAAAGCTTTCTAAACCATTTATTTTTATTAATTTTTAAATCAAATCTGCCTCTTGAAGAGCTGTCTGAACAGTCTCTAATGGTAAATGGGTTAACTCGGTGCCTTTTTCATGATAAAGGTACTGGGCATAGTCATCCATTCGGTACTGGTTGATATAAACCACGCGCTTGCAACCAACTTGTAGCAGTTGTTTGGTGCAGTTCAGACAAGGGAAATGGGTCACATAGGCTGTAAATCCTCTGGGAACCCCTCGCTCAGCCCCTTGGAGAATAGCATTAACCTCGGCGTGAAGGGTTCGAACACAGTGACCTTCAATGACCAGACATTCGTGGTCAATACAGTGTTCCGTTCCTGATACGGAACCATTGTAGCCTGTTGAAATGACTTTATTGTCCTTAACGAGGACAGCTCCCACTTTTGCACGTTTGCAGGTCGAACGATTGGCAATCAGTAAGGCCTGGGCTGCAAAGTACTCATCCCAAGCCAGTCTTTTTTCTGTCATAAGTCTTCTCCTTATCCTCTATTTTTTGAAAAATGGCAAGCGTAAATCTGCAATCTTTTCAGCTGGAACCTTCATGCCATCCTTGATCCATTTGAGCAGAACCGATACGATGGCAGAGCTCCAAAAGGAATGAAGGTAGCTGCTAACGCCTTTTGATTTTCCGTGATATTTTTCTAGAAATTCCTGCATGGCTTGGACAAAAATCTTTTCCAAATGGTAGTCCAGAGCAAGTTGAATAACCTTGGCTTCTTTCTTGGCTGCGCGGAAAAGGTGTACCCAGACTAGATAAAGGTCTGTTTTAACATCGTAATGGCTCAACTGTTCCATAATGTTATGGACACTGCGTTTAAAGACACTTTCCAAAATCTCTTCTTTGGAGTCATAGTTACGATAGAAGGCAGCACGAGAGACGCCCGCCCGTTTGACCAGCTCCGAAATACTGATCTTGGCCAAGTTTTTTTTCTCTAGAAGTTGCAAAAGAGCCGTCTCGATTGCTTCTCTGGTTAAAAAATTGGATTCTTGATTTGATTTTCTGAGATTTTCAAGAGATTTTTCAGATATTTTACGTTCAGACATAACAATTTCTTTCTACTTGTGACAACAGAGAGGTGGTACTTTTGTTTCAAGGGCTTTCATGATATAATTGTAAAAAAAGACAGAACCTTTGTCAATGTATAAGTGACAAAGATGGAGAATTTCTATGACTTGGAAGATTGTAGCTGACTCTGGTTGTGATTATCGTCAACTGGCAACTCCTGCTATTGATACTGAATTTGTTAATGTTCCTTTAACCATTCAAGTAGCCGATCAGGTCTTTATCGATGATGCCAGTCTCGACATTGACCATATGATGAAAACCATGTATGCGACTTCTGAGGCTTCAAAATCGGCTTGTCCTAGCCCTGATGATTACTTGCGTGCATTTGAAGATGCTAAGCATATCTTTGTCGTTACTATCACTGGTACTCTTTCAGGTAGCCATAATAGTGCACAGCTCGCTAGAAATATTTACCTTGAAGAACACCCTGACACTCAGATTCATGTAATCGATACATTGTCTGCAGGTGGTGAGGTTGACTTGATTGTCGAGAAAATCAATAGTTTGATTGATCAAGGACTTTCTTTTGAGGAAATTGTTGAAGCTATTACAGCCTATCAAGAAAAAACGAAGTTGCTCTTTGTTCTTGCTAAAGTTGATAACTTGGTCAAAAATGGCCGTTTGAGTAAGCTTATCGGTACAGTCGTTGGCCTTCTCAACATCCGTATGGTTGGGGAAGCAAGTGAAACTGGAACCTTAGAACTACTCCAAAAAGCGCGTGGACCAAAAAAATCCCTTCAAGCAGCCTATGAAGAACTCATCAAAGCTGGCTATGCTGGTGGCCGTATCGTCATGGCTCATCGCAGCAATGAAAAATTCTGTCAGCAATTGTCAGAACGCTTACTAGAAACCTTCCCACAAGCCAATATCAAAATCATCCCGACGTCTGGTCTCTGCAGTTTCTATGCAGAAGATGGCGGTTTGTTGATGGGATATGAAATTAACTAAGATTATGAGCAACAAGAGATGCCAAGCATCTCTTGTTTTTTGTGGTACAATAGAGCTATGAAACATTTTGATACTATTGTTATCGGTGGTGGGCCTGCAGGCATGATGGCTACAATTTCCAGTAGCTTTTATGGTCAGAAAACTCTTCTCATCGAAAAAAATCGGAAACTTGGGAAAAAATTAGCTGGAACTGGCGGTGGTCGTTGCAATGTGACTAATAACGGAAGCTTAGATGACCTATTAGCTGGCATCCCTGGAAATGGGCGCTTTCTATATAGTGTCTTCTCCCAGTTCAATAACCACGATATCATCAATTTTTTTACGGAAAATGGAGTCAAACTTAAGGTCGAAGACCACGGACGCGTCTTTCCTGCTAGTGACAAGTCTCGGACTATTATCGAAGCCTTGGAAAAGAAAATCACTGAACTCGGTGGTCAAGTTGCTACTCAAACGGAGATTGTTTCGGTTAAAAAGATAGACGACCAGTTTGTCCTCAAGTCCGCAGACCAAAGCTTCACTTGTGATAAACTCATTGTCACAACTGGTGGAAAATCCTATCCTTCTACTGGCTCGACTGGTTTCGGTCACGAGATTGCCCGTCATTTCAAACATACCATTACCGAGCTTGAAGCTGCTGAAAGTCCTTTATTGACAGATTTCCCCCATAAGGCCTTGCAGGGAATTTCACTGGACGATGTGACCCTAAGCTACGGCAAGCATGTCATCACCCACGATCTGCTCTTTACTCACTTTGGTTTGTCAGGACCTGCTGCCCTACGTATGTCTAGCTTTGTCAAGGGCGGAGAGGTTCTTTCACTCGATGTCTTACCTCAACTTTCTGAGAGCGACTTGGTAGCATTTCTAGAGGAAAATCGGGAAAAATTCTTGAAAAATGCTTTAAAAACTTTGCTTCCAGAACGCTTGGCAGAATTTCTTGTGCAAAGCTATCCTGAAAAAGTCAAACAACTGACTGAAAAGGAACGCGAACAACTTGTCCAATCTGTCAAGGCTCTCAAAATTCCTGTCACTGGTAAAATGTCATTGGCCAAGTCCTTTGTCACCAAAGGCGGTGTCAGTCTCAAGGAAATCAATCCCAAAACTCTGGAAAGTAAGCTAGTCCGTGGACTCCACTTTGCTGGCGAGGTACTAGATATCAATGCCCATACGGGGGGCTTTAACATTACTTCTGCCCTCTGCACCGGCTGGGTGGCAGGAAGTCTGCATTATGATTAAAAATCAAAGGTTATGAAGAATGAATAGAAGAGAAACAGTTGAATTCGTCAATATGTGTATGATTCAAAATGGAGACAAGGTCCTGGTCCAAGACCGAATTAATCCTGACTGGCCTGGTATTTCTTTCCTGGTGGGAGGTGCTATAAATTTTTAAAAAATCATAGCTTCTTCCATTGATAACGATACATAAAATTGTCAAGCATAGCTTAAAAACTATTACAAAATAAATTTCGAATTAATCATATAGAATGCTACTATTTTTTTTTTAAAAATGTTACAATAATAGCGAGAAAAAATCTCGGAGGTTGAATATGCTAATAGAATTTAAAGCAAAGAATTTTACATCTTTCAAAAATGAAGTGACATTTAGTATGGTATCTTCAGAAAAATTACAGGAATTATTAAATAACCGAATTGAAATTGAAACAGATTTCCATTTATTAAAATCTGCTAGTATTTTTGGAGCAAATGCCAGTGGAAAGACTAATTTATTGCACGCTTTAGGATTTATTATTGCCTTTCTTCAACGTTCAATGTTAGATTCTCAAGAAGGTAAACGAAATTTTAAAAATTTGACATTTTCTTTAGATAATTCGAGCAAAGATAGTCCTACAGAATTTGAAATTTCCTTTCTTTTGAAAAAAAAAATTGTAACGTATAATTTTTCTCTTTTTCAAGGAGATGTAACATCAGAAAGTTTAGTTATAGATGATGACCTAATTTTTGAAAGAAATTCAGATAAGATTCTAGACTACTCCTCTGATATCTTTAAGACTGAAGAAGAGTTAAATTTAAAGTTTAGCCTAACAAATTCTAATTCACTATTTTTAACTGTTCTTTCTGTAACAAATACAAAAATAGCAGAAGATATTATTGAATATCTTACAGAAAATATTAATTTTTTATCTGGTGATGGAAAGAATACTAAAATCACTAAAAATGCAATTAAAGAAAATAAAGGCTATAAATCAAAGGTACTAGATTTACTCAAGGTTGTTGATTTCAATATTACTGATTTGGATATCAAACAACACAAATTTGAAATAAAACCTTTTGGTGACTCCGATGCAGAAATCCCTATAGAGATTGTTGAAAAAGCACGAGAAGAAGCACGAAACGAAGCGACTCGCCTGTTATCAAAGCATAATATTTATGATTCAGAAGGAATGATTGTTGATAGCAAGCTATTTGATGTAGAAGGATTTGAATCTAGCGGAACTCGAGTATTCTTAAGTTTAGCAGGTCCAATTATTAACGTAATAGAAAAAGGAGGAATTTTAGTAATTGATGAAGCAGATGCATTATTACATCCTCTAGTTACTAAATATTTAATTGAACTCTTTAATGATATTGAAAACACTCATTCTCAATTAATTATCACAAGCCATAATTCAAATATTCTTGATCAGGAATTATTAAGAAGAGATCAAATCTGGTTTGTAGAAAAAGATGAACTTGAGATTAGTCATTTGACTGCTCTTTCAGAATATAAATTTAATGGTTCCGTTGTTCGTAGTGATGAAAGATATGCGAAAAACTATTTAAAAGGTAAATACGGAGCTATTCCTTATATTAGAAATGATATGATTCATGAAATTTTCAAAGCTAATTCAGGAGATTGATTTGTTATGGGTAAGAAAGATTTTTCAAGAGATAGCAAAACTGATACAAAAGAACAATTACCGATAATTTTGATTGTATGCGAAGGAGAAAGAACAGAACCAAATTATTTTGATCAATTTGAAGTAACAAATATAACAATAGATCCAAGGGGAATTGGAGATAATACTGTAAGGCTTGTAGAATATGCCATCAAGGAATCAAAAACAAATGATTATGATCAAGTTTGGTGTGTATTTGATAAAGACAGTTTTCCAAATCAAAATTTCAATAGGGCAGTGGAATTGGCAAAAAATGAGAATTTCGGAATTGCTTATAGCAATGAATCTTTCGAACTTTGGTATATTCTACATTTTGAATTTTTAAATTCTCAGATTACTCGTGATCAATACATTAAAAAATTAAATAATATCTTTAAATCTAAAAAAGATGAAGGTTTCCCAGATTCTTACGAAAAGAAGGACCCTAACATTTACAGAATTTTAAAACCCTATCAACATGTAGCTCTAAAAAATGCCAAAAATTTATCCAAAGATTATGAAAGTGAATTAATTCCTTCATCCGCAACACAATGTCCTGTGACTTATGTATATAAATTAGTTGAAGAGTTAAATAAATGGATTCCATCACATCGACTTGATTAACAAAATACAAAATTTGAATTAAATTTTAAAAATTCTACTATGTTAGCGTTACCTTTCCTGGTGGTCATGTTGAACGTGGCGAATCCTTTGTCGATGCTGTCATTCGTGAAGTGAAAGAAGAAACTGGTCTGACCATTTCCAAACCCCAACTCTGTGGTATCAAAGATTGGTATGATGATGAGGATTACCGTTATGTTGTCCTTTTTTACAAGACAGAACACTTTACTGGTGAACTCCAATCTTCAGACGAAGGAAGAGTCTGGTGGGAGGATTTTGACAATCTATTTCGTCTAAAACTCGCAACCAATGATATGTCTAATATGCTTCGTGTTTTTTTGGAAGATGATCTCAGTGAATTCTTTTACTACAAAGACGGTGACGACTGGCTTTATGATTTGAAGTAAAAAATAGGCTAGGAAATTCCTAGCCTATTTATTCTGCATTTGTCTGAACGTAAGCAGCAATAACATCTGATGTGTACTGGGCTGTTCCAGCTCCAAATTTGTCAATGTTTTCCTTAAACTCTGGGTTGTAGACGTAGCCTTTACCGATATGACCGAATACCTCAATAGAGCAGTCAAATCCATAAGTACGAAGGGCTTGCAAGAGTTTGGCTGCTTCTTCTTGGTTTTCGGCCGCTGTTGCAGCTAGTCCATTTTGAAGGTTTTGTGCCAAGGCTTGAAAAACTTGGTTGAAGGCGGCTGTGGCCTCTTCTTCGCGACCTTTTTGGCGTTCAAGCGCTTGACCCATGACTTCTTGACCATATTTCTCTACCGCTTCTTGGTGGTATTTTTGATGGTCTTGGTAGTTAAATCCAGCAAATTTCTCTTGAATACTCATTTCTCTTTCTCCTTTTTGTTCTTGAATGGTTTTTTGCAAGGTGGAAATCAAGGTATCTAGATGTTGCCTTTCTCGAGTTAGATAGTCCAACTGCCTGGTCAAATGGGGCAATAAATCTGTCCTTTCTTCCTTTAACAGCTCTGCTATTTTTTCTAAAGAAAAACCTAGATATTTGTAATACAGAATAACCTGAAGGCGTTCCAAATCCTCCTGACTGTAGGTTCGATAGCCGTTTTCCGACTTTAAGGGAACCAAGAGCCCTATCTTATCGTAATGGTGCAGAGTCTTGACAGAGACACCTGAAAGCTGCGCAGCTTCTTTTATATGGTACATGATTTCCTCCTTACAAGAAATAGTATAACCCCTCCCCTTAGGTCAGAGTCAAGCGTTTTTGCGAAAAATTTTTAACTTTTTGAGAAAGGTGTGAAAACTTGAAAATGGTTTTCTTGACAGACCTTAGAAAACATGATAGGATAGTCAAGTCTATCAATCAAACAGAAGGCTCATAGAGAGCCATTGAGAGAAGGCTATTTGACCACTCAAGTAGCCTTTTCTTATTTAAAAAACGAGATTGGAGTTTCAACTATGTCAGAAAAATCGCAATGGGGCTCGAAACTAGGCTTTATACTAGCATCTGCTGGTTCAGCTATCGGACTTGGAGCCGTTTGGAAGTTTCCCTACATGACTGCTGCTAATGGCGGTGGGGGCTTTTTACTAGTCTTTCTCATTTCCACTATTTTAATCGGTTTCCCGCTCCTGCTGGCTGAATTTGCCCTTGGCCGTAGTGCTGGCGTTTCCGCTATCAAAACCTTTGGAAAACTTGGCAACAATAACAAGTACAACTTTATCGGTTGGATTGGTGCCTTTGCCCTCTTTATCCTACTCTCCTTTTACAGTGTTATCGGAGGATGGATTTTAGTCTATCTAGGTATTGAGTTTGGGAAATTATTCCAGCTTGGCGGTACGGGTGATTATGCTCAGTTATTTACTTCAATCATTTCAAATCCAGCCATTGCCCTAGGAGCTCAAGCAGCCTTTATCTTATTGAATACCTTTATTGTATCACGTGGGGTTCAAAAAGGGATTGAAAGAGCCTCGAAAGTCATGATGCCGCTGCTCTTTATCATCTTTGTCGTCATCATCGGGCGCTCTCTCAGCTTGCCAAATGCTATGGAAGGCGTTCTCTACTTCCTCAAACCAGACTTTTCAAAACTAACTAGCACTGGTCTCCTCTATGCTCTGGGTCAATCTTTCTTTGCCCTCTCACTAGGGGTGACAGCTATGCTGACCTATGCATCCTACTTGGACAAGAAAAACAATCTGGTCCAGTCAGGGATTTCCATCGTAGCCATGAATATCTCGGTATCCATCATGGCAGGTCTAGCCATTTTCCCAGCCATGTCAGCCTTCAATATTCAGTCTGAAGGGGGACCAAGCCTGCTCTTTATCGTCTTGCCTCAACTCTTTGACAAGATGCCTTTTGGAACTATTTTCTACATCCTTTTCCTCTTGCTTTTCCTCTTTGCGACGGTCACTTCTTCTGTCGTGATGCTGGAAATCAATGTGGGCAATATCACCAATCAGGACAACAGCAAGCGTGCTAAATGGAGTGCTATTTTAGGAATCTTGACCTTTGTCTTTGGAATTCCTTCAGCCCTTTCTTACGGTGTTATGGCGGATGTTCACATCTTTGGGAAGACCTTCTTTGATGCTATGGACTTCTTGGTTTCCAATCTCCTCATGCCATTTGGAGCTCTCTGTCTGTCACTTTTTACTGGCTATATCTTTAAAAAGGCCCTTGCCATGGAGGAACTTCATCTTGATGAAAGAGCATGGAAACAAGGACTTTTCCAAGTCTGGCTTTTCCTCCTTCGTTTCATCATTCCTATTATCATCATTGTGATTTTTATCGCCCAATTTATGTAATCAAAAAGGACTTGAGTAGTGAACTCAGGCCCTTTCTTTTTTATGGATGACTAACAATCAATTCCAAGCCTTGCCCTTCTAGGGTCCAAGCTTCAACATCACTTGGTAGGATAAAGTGGCTACCTTTTTGGATTGGATAGTTTTTCCCGTCAACAGTCAGTTGACCCTGACCAGATAAGACACTGAACAGGCTGTAGTCAGCTGTCTTTTCAAAGTCAACTTTCCCAGTAATTTCCCACTTGTAAACTGCGAAGAACTCGCTGGAAACGAGGAGTGTAGAACGCAGGTCATCTGCTTTGACAGTGACAGGTCGGCTATTGGCAGGTTCTCCAATGTTTAAAACATCGATGGATTTTTCAAGATGAAGTTCACGCAAGTTGCCCTTGTTATCCTTGCGATCAAAGTCATAGACACGGT
The DNA here is from genome assembly GCF_001815805.1 of Streptococcus sp. HMSC072D05. GTDB lineage: Bacteria > Bacillota > Bacilli > Lactobacillales > Streptococcaceae > Streptococcus. Next base: position 111,622 of record NZ_KV822038.1, on the reverse strand, counting down.
AGGTAGTGTCACTAGACTGCTGGGTTTCAAGAATCAAGATACCTGCACCGATAGCGTGCATGGTACCACTTGGCACATAGAAGAAATCTCCAGCCTTAACTGGCACTTTTGTCAGTAAGGCATCCCAGTTCTTGTCCTCAATTTGCTGACGGAGTTCTTCTTTTGACTTGGCATTGTGACCATAGATAATCTCTGAACCTTCGTCTGCTGCGATGATATACCAGCATTCTGTTTTTCCAAGTTCGCCTTCATGCTCTAGTCCATAGGCATCGTCTGGGTGAACTTGGACGCTGAGCCAGTCATTGGCATCGAGAATTTTAGTTAAGAGAGGAAATACTGGTTCTGGACGGTTGCCAAACAACTCACGGTGTTCCGCATACAAAGTAGCAAGGTCTGTTCCCTCGTAGCGTCCATTGGCTACCTTAGAAACTCCATTTGGGTGGGCTGAGATAGCCCAGTATTCCCCGATTTTTTCACTTGGAATGTCGTAACCAAACTCATCACGTAGCTTGGTCCCACCCCAGATTTTTTCTTGCATAACTGATTGTAAAAATAATGGTTCTGACATGTCGATCTCCTGTCTGATTTTTCTCCCCTCATTATAGCAAAAAAAGAGTTCGAATTGAACTCTTTTTTCTATTTTATAAAGTAGGGAGAAGATTTTGTAAAAATAGTAACGAAACAATCTCTTACTTGATGGAGGAACCCCTAAAGCAGCAATCAGAAAGCTCGCTGTCAACGGCTATTCTCCTCAACTCTCATTAGACTTTCTTTACTTGAGAATCTATTTTTATGTACAAAAAAGACTGAAACCAGTCTTCTTTTTAAATCAAAGCTGTGATAGCCGTTACCAGACCAAAAATAATACCTGGTGCATTAGCTGCTGCAAGGGGGATATCTCTTTCTTTTTTGAAAAGACCGTAGTAAACCCAGAGACTACAGTTGATGGCAGCAACCAAGGGCTGGATGAAATTTCCTTTTTGACCAGCCAGATTGTTCATGATTTGTGGGAAGTAAGACACATACATCATAACAGACATAAAGGTCGCTACCCAACCTAAAATTTTCATTTGTTTTTCAGACATTTTCAAAACCTCTTTCATTTTTACTGAATCTTATTTTAAAATATTCTTTCAAAACAATCAAGTCTTTAAAACTTTTGTTATAAAGATATAAACTATCACAATCTTGTTATAAGAAAGAGGGAACAGAAAAAAGACCGAATTGCTCCGTTCTGTTTACTCAATCAAATATTAGAAAATGAATACTCCTTTTCAATGAATCGATTGATTGATGGTAAATAAGCCGTTAGAAATTATTGACAGTATCGAAATTTTCTAGTAAAATGAATTTTGTTAATACCTAAATGGTGTGTAGTTTTCTATCAACATAGTCAGGAGAAAAGGAACTTATGCTAAAAAAATTTAATGAATTGTCACTGAAAGATAAGGCTTATCTAATTGGCGGTTTGAGCTTATTAGTCATTGTGATCTCATTTGGTCTACTCAATCGTCAAACAGTAACTGTCAGTCTTGTCTTTACACAACTATCTGCTCCCTTGATTTTGGTGATTTTTACTTGTCTAGTAATCGGGATCATTGCTGGTAGTGCTATTGGTATTAGCTATCACCATAACAAGACTCAAGATCTGAGAAGCCGCATTGCTGAAGCAGAAGCGACTATCAATATAAAAGACAGGGAGCTTGTCCAGTACGAGGAACAGGTGCAACAATTAAAACAGGAAGCCAAACAATAAGTGTAGAAATCATAACCACCCGTGAAAACGGGTGGTTTTTTGTCTCGCACCTAACGGAGCGAGACGGACTGAAAGTCGCATAAATACAAAAAAGATCGAATTGCTCCGATCTTTTTAAGTTTCACTCCAAGAATGTTTAGATAAAAAATTTGATAATAGAATTACCTACTTCATACGATAAAAATCAATCACTAGACCAGCAGGCCCTTTAACTAATAAGGACTCTGTTCCCCAATCGGTTACAGTTGGTCCGTTTAAAACCTGGATACCAAGTTCTTTCAACCGTTGGTAATTCTGGTCTACATCCTCAACCTCGATATGAAGAATGATTCCTGACTGAAAATCTTCCAAAGGAATCAAATGATTTTGGGACAACATCAGACAGTGACTGCCAATCGTAAACTGAGCAAAACTGTCATCAACATAATCGGGCTTTTTATCCAAAATACGCTCCAAGTCAGCACAGACTTGGGGAACATCTGAAACGATAATATCTAATTGATTTAAATTCATTTACTATCCTCCAGAAAAAGACCGGATTGCTCCGATCTTTTTAAGTTCCACGAAGGAATTATTTAATTGCGCGTGATTGCAATCCTTCTTCTTCCAAGAAGAGGCGGAATGGTACGAGTTCTTCTGCTTCGTATTTTTCCTTGAAGTCTTTGATTGCTTCTTCTGAGTGAAGTTTTGGATCCAATTCAAGTACTTCTACTGGAAGTGGACGGTGTGGAGTGATGCGAGCATCGATCACAACAGTTTTACCTTCTTTGTTGAGTTTAACAGCTTCTGCAACAACTGCATCGATGTCTTCGATACGGTCAACTGTAAATCCTACAGCACCTTGAGCTTCAGCGATTTTCGCATAGTCAGCATTAGGGAAGTCACAACCAAACAAGTGTTTGTTTGTGTCTTCGTATTTGTCCTTGATGAAGGCATATTTACCATTTGAGAAGACAACGTTGATAACTGGAAGGTCGTATTGAACGTTTGTGATAACGTCTGGGTAGCACATGTTGAATGCACCGTCACCCATGATGTTCCATACTTGGCGATCTGGATTGTCTTTCTTAGCAGCGATACCACCAGGAAGGGCAATACCCATTGTCGCAAAGAGTGGAGATGTACGCCACATGTTCTTAGGTGTCATGTGAAGGTGACGAGTAGATGTTTGAGTAGTGTCACCTACGTCGATTGAGTAGATAGCGTCTTGATCAGCATGTTTGTTGATTGCATTGTAAACTTGATACAATTGCAATTCACCCTCAGTTTTACCTTCGATTTTGTTCATGTAATCACGCCAGTTTTGGTTGTTCTTAACGTTTGCACGCCACCATGGAGTAGATTCAACTGGGTTCACTTTGTCAAGGATAGCTTTAGCTGCTTGACCTGCATCACCAAGGATTGAAGCGTCTAGGGCATGACGTTTACCAAGTTTGTAAGGGTCGATATCCACTTGGATGAATTTTTCAGTATTCTTGAATGCTTGGTAAACTTCAGCAAATGGGAAGTTTGAACCAAGGAAAAGAACTGTGTCTGCTTCAAAGACCACTTCGTTGGCTGGCTTCCAACCAACACGGTAAGCAGAACCTGTCAAACCTTCATAGTTCCATTCAAAGGCTTCAAAGTTTTTACCAGTTGTGATGATTGGTGCTTTGATTTTACGTGACAATTCAGTAATCACTTCACCAGCTTTAACACCACCGTAACCAGCATAGATAACTGGACGTTCAGCATTGTTCAAGATTTCAACAGCTTTGTCGATTTCAACTTCGTTCAAGGCAGGAGCGATGAATGAACGTTCGTACGAACCTGAACCGTAGTATGAGTTTTCATCGATTTCTTGGAAACCGAAGTTTACTGGGATTTCAACAACAGCTGGACCTTTTTTAGAAACTGCAGCACGGCAAGCTTCGTCAATTACTTTTGGTAATTGCTCAGCGTATGCTACACGTTTGTTGTAGACAGCGATACCGTTGTACATTGGGTTTTGGTTCAATTCTTGGAAGGCATCCATGTTGAGTTCGTTAACAGGACGTGATCCAAGGATAGCAAGGAATGGAGTGTTATCCATAGCTGCATCGTAAACACCGTTAATCAAGTGAGTCGCACCTGGACCACCTGAACCAACTGCAACCCCGATTGAGCCGCCGAATTTAGCTTGCATAACCGCTGCAAGAGCACCTGTTTCTTCGTGGCGAACTTGCAAGAAGCGGATATCTTTGTCTTCAGCCAAAGCGTCCATCAATGAGCTGAGTGTTCCTGATGGGATACCGTAGATTGTGTCTACGCCCCATGTTTTCAATACGTTGAGCATTGCTGCAGATGCAGTAATTTTCCCTTGAGTCATAATGATAACTCTCCTTCAAATATTTTTAAAACTTGATAAATCCGTTTTCATATACTAATTGGAAACGTTTCAGCAAATTTTTACTCTACTACTTTACCACATTTGTTTTGGGTCTCCTAAGAATGTGCTCAGAAGTTTTTATTCTCTATTACAGTACAGTTTGAAAACGTTTTTAGAATCTGTTTTATAATAAAAAGCGAGCAAGCCCGCTTCTTAGTCTATCTTAGTAACGTTTAGCATGAGTGAACTAATCAAAACAGATACAGAACTAAAAGCCATGGCTAGACCAGCCAGTTCTGGGTTGAGCACCAAACCAATACCTGAAAAGACTCCTGCTGCAATCGGAATACCAATGAGGTTATAGATAGAAGCCCAGAAAAGATTGAGTAGAATACGATTAAAGGTCTTCTTACTCATATCAAAAGCACGTGCCAATCCTAGTAAATTGTTGGTTGTAAGGACAAGATCTGCTGATTCAATGGCAATATCTGTCCCAGAGCCCATGGCAATTCCGACATCCGCTACACTGAGGGCCGGCGCATCATTGATACCATCTCCAACAAAGGCCAATTTCCCATTCTTTTGAAGCTTGTGAATTTCATGTGCCTTTTCCTCTGGCAAGACATTTGCGATTACTTCTTCGATACCAATTTGTTCTGCAATCGCATGGGCTACTCCAGCATTATCTCCAGTAAGCATGACCGTTCTAAGACCACGTTTTTTCAATTTAGCAATAGCTTCTTTGGCATTTTCCTTAGGGACATCCTGCAAGGCAATTAAGCCTTTTAACTGACCATCCACGGATAGGAAGACAACTGTTTTTGCTTCTTTCTCAAGCAAATCAAATCGTTCTTGATAATCATGTGGAATAGCAAGGTCAGCTAAGAGCTTAGCATTCCCCAGCAAGACTTGCTTACCATTAATAATCCCAGTCACACCTTTTCCATGCAAGGCTTGGAAGTTTTCCACTGGGTGAAGGCTAATTCCTAGTTCAGATGCACGATTAACAATAGCTTGAGCTAGCGGGTGTTGAGATACATCTTCCAGTGAAGCAGCCAAACTTAGCACTTCTCCTTCATCTCCGATAACATCTGTCACTACTGGCTTCCCTTCGGTCAAGGTTCCTGTCTTATCAAAAACAACCGTTTGAACTTTTTGGATTTCCTGTAGAACTGTACCATTTTTGAGAAGAATCCCCATCTTGGCACTTCGTCCTGTTCCAACCATGAGTGCTGTTGGTGTCGCAAGTCCAAGAGCACAAGGGCAGGCAATAATCAAGACTGCAACACCATAGAGAAGCGACGTTACAAAACTTTCACCAAGAAAAACAAACCAGATCCAAAAAGTAAGGAGTCCTAAAATGACAACTGCTGGTACGAAAATTCCAGAAATCTTGTCTGTCAAATCTTGAATAGGAGCACGACTGGTTTGAGCTTTCTTCACAAAGTCTACAATCTGAGCCAACATGGTTTCAGAACCTACTTTTTCAGCTCTAAAAATGATCGTACCACTATTATTGATGGTTGAACCAATGACAGCATCTCCAACTGATTTATCGACTGGAATACTTTCCCCAGTTACCATTGATTCATCAATACTAGTTTCTCCTTCTATTACAGTCCCATCAACGGCAATTTTTTCACCTGGTCGAACGCGAATGAGATCCCCAACTTTGACTTGTTCTAGAGGTATTTGAACATAAACATCATCACGCAAAACCTCTGCTGTTTTTGCTTGTAGGTCTAATAATTTTTCGACTGCCTGCGAAGTATTTTTTCGCATTTTTTCCTCAAAAACTGCTCCCAAAAGAATGAAGAAGAGGATAAATGCAGCACTTTCAAAGTAAACGGGCAGACCAGTGAAGAGGGCAACTAAGCTATAGAAATAGGCCACTAGGGTTCCCAGAGCAACCAAGGTATCCATGTTGGAATTGTGCTTTTTAAAACTAGCCCAGGCGCTTCTGATATATGGAACTCCAGCTACCAGCATAATGGGGGTTGTGGCTAAAAAGGTGCCCCAACGCATGACTTGGTGACTAATTCCTCCTGTAGACATACCAATCATGAGAATCACAAGAGGCACAGTAAAGATAGTAGTAATCCAAAAACGTTGTAAAAGTGATAGAGATTTTCGAGTCTTCTCAACTACGGTATAACTCCCCTTTTGCATCTTCATGCCACAAGAAAACTCGTGCTCACCCAAGTCTTGAGGCGTAAAGCGAATAATTTTTTCCTCATCTTGAGCGATTGGTTCTAGAATCCCTTCTTCTTCGAAGAGAACTTCTTTATAACAGTTTGAAGGTGTCACACGGTGAAAAGTAATCTCAGCAGGAATCCCTTTTTGCAGTTGAATGTGGGCTGGATGGTAGCCTTTGTCTGCCGTGATACGGATTTTTTGAATGCCATTTTCTAGGCTTGCTTTCACAATTTCTGTCATAGTCTCCTCCTACTCTACAATCATCTTGCCGTGCATCATGTTCATACCACATGCAAAGCCAAACTCTCCAGTCTGCTCAGGTGTGATTTCCACTACATACTCTTCACCCATAGGCAAGTCCGCATGCACACCAAAATCTGGAAAGACGATCTGATCTAGACAGGGTGAAGGGTCCTTGCGGTCAAAGACAATGCGGGCTGGCACTGATTTTTTAAGAATAATCAACTCAGGCGTATAGCCCCCCATGACTTCCACTCGGATCTCTTGGTAACCCTTTTTTTGCTGGGCCTTTTGTCCAGATTTTTCAGGCTTTTTGAAAAACCAAAACAAGATAAACGCGATAAGGGCAATACAAATAATGGTTACAATACTATTTAACATGACGTCTCCTTTACATACAATTACATCTTACTTCTGTTACAGCGCTTGATTTCTTCTTAGAAATCACAGCTTCTAAGTCTTCCAAGTCAGCCAAAGTGAAATCACATTCCACAATCAAATCAGCCAACAAGTTCTTAATCCTACGAGAACAAACCTTGTCTTTGATATCTTGGACAAGCAAGTCTCGACTCTGGTCCAGAGTTAAAAGGGCTGAATAGACAAAGAACTTGCCTTCTTTTTTCCTTGTCAGACACTCTTTCTCAACCAAACGAGCCAAAAGAGTTTGAATGGTCGACTTGGACCAGTCGAACCGCTCCGCCAGAACCCTGATCAAATCCGTACTGGTCTGCTCTCCTTGCATCCAAATAATCTTCATGACCTGCCATTCTGCATCTGAAATCTGCATAATCACACCTCCTAAATCTACATTTGTCGATTACAGTTATTAGTATACTCTCAAAATCTACATTTGTCAACTATAATTTTTATTATTTTTTCGAAAAATAGAATTCTAATCCTGTAACGAGAGATTTGCAGTCAAATTTCACTATATAAACTATAAAAATATGCTATACTGTAGAAAAAAGAAAACAACCACTAGGGGTGCGTAAAGCTGAGATTAACGACTGTTAGATCCCTTTGACTCAATCTAGGTAATGCTAGCTGATGGAAGTGGAAATGATAATGAGGACTAGCTAGTCTTCTATTTCCTTCCAAAACAGACTAGCTTGTTCTTGAGAATACAAACTTCAGTTGGTTGGGAGGTTTTAGATGACTTATTTACCCGTTGCTCTAACCATTGCAGGAACTGACCCTAGTGGCGGTGCTGGCATTATGGCTGATTTGAAGTCATTCCAAGCGAGAGATGTCTATGGAATGGCCGTTGTCACCAGCCTTGTCGCTCAAAATACCAGAGGTGTTCAATTAATCGAGCATGTCTCCAACCAAATGCTGGAAGCTCAATTGGAGAGTGTCTTTTCGGATATCAAACCTCAGGCTGTGAAAACTGGTATGTTGGCAACTACTGAGATCATGGAGATCATCCAACCCTACCTTAAAAAGCTGGACTGTCCCTATGTGCTGGACCCTGTTATGGTCGCTACGAGTGGGGACACCCTGATTGATACCAGTGCGAGAAGCTTCCTAAAAACAAACCTACTTCCCCTTGCAACCATTATCACTCCCAATCTTCCTGAAGCAGAAGAGATTGTTGGTTTTTCAATCCATGATCCAGAAGACATGCAGCGTGCTGGTCGCCTGATTTTAAAAGAATTTGGTCCTCAGTCTGTAGTTATCAAAGGTGGTCATCTTGAAGGTGGTGCCAAGGATTTCCTCTTTACCAAGGAGGAACAATTTGTCTGGGAAAGTCCACGAATTCAAACCTGTCACACCCATGGTACTGGATGTACTTTTGCTGCAGTGATTACGGCTGAACTAGCCAAGGGGAAGACCCTTTATCAGGCAGTCGATAAGGCCAAGGCCTTTATCACAAAAGCCATCCAAGACGCCCCTCAACTCGGTCATGGTTCTGGCCCAGTCAACCATACAAGTTTTAAAGATTAAGAAAAACTCTCTAGTTCCCACTTTAAGGGAATTAGAGAGTTTTTGATTAGGAAATCATGTCATCCAGCTTTGTTAAAAATGCTTGCGTTTTTGCCTCTATATCTTCTGCCTGCATCAAATCACGAACAACGGCTACTCCAGCTATGCCAGTTGCAGCAAGTTGGTCAATATTCTCTGACGTCAAGCCTCCAATAGCAACTACTGGAATGGCGACCATTTGGCAAATGGTTTTCAAGGTTGAAATCAAGGTGATAGGTGCATTTTCTTTGGTAGTTGTCGGGAAAATAGCTCCTGTCCCCAAGTAATCTGCACCCGATGTTTCTGCTTCAAGAGCTCTTTTTACTGTTTTAGCTGTGACACCGAGGATTTTGTCAGGACCCAAGACTTGGCGGGCAACGGAAACTGGTAGCTCATCGTCGCCAATATGCAGACCTGCAGCATCTACTGCAAGACAAACATCCAAACGATCATCGATAATCAAGGGTACCTGATAGGCATCTGTTATTTCCTTGACTTGTTTTGCCAGTTGATAGTATTGATTGGTAGTGAGGTTTTTTTCTCGTAGTTGGATGATGGTAACACCTGAACGGCAGGCCGTCTCAACTTTTTCAAGAAAGCTTTCCAAGGAATCTTGGTAGCGATTAGTTACCAGATATAGTCTGAGTGCTTCTCTATTCATAAAGGTCTCCTTTAATAGCATCTAGCCAGTTTTCATCTCTTTTTAGGAGAGAGAGCTGATTGAGAACTTGGTAACGAAAACCTTCCAATCCCATTCCTTGAACAAGAATTCTCTCAGCAGCGATATTGAGATAAGAAACTGCTAGGCAGGAAGCTTCAAAGGCAGTCTTTCCTTGGCTGAGAAAAACGGCTGTCAAGGCACCAACCAGGTCTCCTGTCCCTGTTATCCAGTCTAATTCTGCACAGCCATTCCTCAATACAGCAACTTGATTTTTCGAAACGATAAGGTCCTTGGGACCCGTGACTAAGAATGACATACCAGGATAAAGCTGACACCAGTCTTTCAAGACTTGGAGCAAATCCTCAGTTTCTTGATCTTTAGCACTAGCATCAACCCCAACTCCGTGATGTTTTAAACCAACAAGACTTCGGATTTCCGACATATTTCCTTTAAGGACCGTGGGATTGTATTCTAAAAGATCTGTGACTAGGTCCTTACGAATGGATGAAGCTGCTACGCCAACCGCATCTACTACCATTGGGAGACCAGCTTGAGCTGCATAAGTAGCTGCCATGCGGATTGCTTTCTCCTTCTCGGCTGACAAATGCCCCAAATTGATAAAGAGGGCTTGACTTTGCTTAGTAAAATCAAGAACTTCACGAGGGTCATCTGCCATGACAGGTTTGCATCCTAGAGCCAAAATGCCATTAGCCAGCATCTCACAGGAAATCTCATTGGTGATGCAGTGAATCAAGGAACTGGTTGCCAGAGGGAAAGGATTTGTAAATGCCTGCATCAGTCTATCCTTTCTCCAAAGAAATATCCCTGCACTTTTTTAAAGAATTCCTGCTTGATTAAAAATCGAAAGGCAAGAAAAGCTATGGCTGTACCAATCAAGGTTGCTCCAAAAAATCTAGGAGTGTAGATAAACCAGCTAAGCTTGGCCGCAGATCCTGTAAAGAGAACCATGACAGGATAGGAAACAATGGAACCGATAATCCCTGTTCCCAAGATTTCTCCTAGAGCAGAATAGCGAAATTTCCGACCATACTTATAAAAGAGACCTGCAAGGAGGGCTCCAAAAGTAGCTCCTGTTAGGGCCAAAGGGGGAATACCTTGAGTCGTCATACGGATAAAGGCTGTGACTGTAGCCATGACCAAGGCATAAACAGGTCCCATCAAAATTCCTGCAAGAATGTTGACTACACTGGACATCGGTGCCATCCCTTCAATTCGAAAGATGGGTGTAAGAACTACGTCAAGGGCAATCATCATGGATAAAATGGTTAATTTGTGAACTTGTAGTTGGTGGTTTCTCATTTTCTATTTCTTCTCTGTTTCTAAGGACTGCAAATCACTCGTCCAGGTTTGATGTTGGTAAGCCATCTCCCAAAACTTGGCTTCCATGTGGACACTTCTTTGGAAGGCCTCTAGCATTTTTTGTTTGTCTGTCTCGTCGCTTTCTTGATAGAGTTGATTGACCAGCTCTTCTTCCTCTTTAACCTGCTGTTCTAACTCATCGGTGATATAGGTTTCAATCCACTGTTGATAAAGAGGATTCGGGGATGGTTTGCGATTAAGTTCCTTGCCTAAATCATGGTATAACCAAGGACATGGAAGTAAACTAGCAAAAGCAATGCCCAAATTTGACTCTGCAAATTGCCGATAAATATGCGAAATGTAATGATAGCAAGTCGGAGCAATCGGTTGCTCGTCCATCTCCTGGTCACTGATTCCCAATTCCTTAAAAAATTGTTGGCGAATAAACAACTCACCCTCCACTAGACTCTGGGCATTTTGTTTCAAGAGTCTTTTCATCTCCTCGTTTGAAGTCTTATCAGCCAAGAGGTGATAGGCTTCTGAAAAAGACTTCAGATAGTAGGCATCCTGAATCAGGTAATAGCGGAAAATAGAAGGTTCTAAATTCCCCTCTTGTAACTGTAAAACAAAGGGGTGATGAAAGGAAGCCTGCCAAGCTTCCTTGGATAATTCCATCGCAATATCTGTAAATTCCATAATAACTCCTTTATAGAAATAGGCTGGTTTGAAGCAATAAAAAGAAAAGTAGGTAGATCAATTTTGTCCTCTGAGAAATATAAAAAGTCCGATAACTATTCTCCAACTGTGCATGCTCGTCATATCCATGCGCAGATAGAGCTCTCAGGTAAAGATGGCGCCACCTAAAGACTGTCATCAGAACCTTACTGTAAATCAGGGGAGACCAAACATGCAATTTTTGACCACGCAATAAGCAAGCTTCCTTGAGGGACTTGATTTCTTGTTGAATGAGGGGAAAGGCATTGAATACCACAATTAAGGCATAGGCCCAAGACCGTGATAACCCCTTTTGAGCCAAGTACAAGAGAAGCTCTTTTAAGGAAATACTGGAAACAAAGACAAGACCGATACAAACCGTCACAAAGGCCCTCGTTCCAAGTATCATTGCCTGCGAAGCATCCCCATGTAACTGTACTGCCCAGTAATTGGCAAAAGATGGTAAAATGGCGAGCACAAGCATCCAAGCCAACAATTTAAATCGACGGTAGTAGAGCATGAAGAGAATGCAAAATGCGACTACTGAAAGATTAAGAGCAATCGAAGGAATGAAAGATGTTTCCAAGGATAAAATTAGAAAGAAGAGACCGATTATCGGTGTCTGGGTTGCTACTTTGACCATACTACTTCACCTCCCCTTGAGTATTGATACTCCGAGATGTGAGAGGTTTGCTGATGGTCACGTCTTTAATATGACGGAGACCCTCACTAGTCATCTCAATCCAATAATCGACCACAGAAATCAAGGGATCTAAACGATGGCTAATGATCAAAAAACTTCTCCCTTGATTTCTGTCCTCCAGAATCCACTGACAAAAATAGGCGCAGGCTCTATTATCTAAACCAGCAAAAGGTTCATCTAGTAAAATCACAGAAGCCTTGCTGGTCAAGATGGTCAAGAGCTGAAGAATCTTTTGTTGGCCACCACTTAATTGATAGGGACTCTTATCAAGCGCCTGCTCCAGATCAAAATATCGTAAAGCTTGTAGAATTCGCTGATTTCTTTCCGAGTCTGAGCTATCTAATTGAAGTTCCTCTCTCAGACTGACTCGGATAAATTGCTTCTCAGCTTCCTGAACGACACCCGTCAGGTCACGATACAGACTCTTTTTCTTTTTTAGGACCGAACCCTTCCAAGTAATGCGCCCTCTATACTTTTGAAATTGAAGAATGGAACGAAAGAGGGTTGATTTCCCAACACCATTATCACCTAGGATACAGGAAATTCCTTGGTAAAACGTGAAATCAGCAATCGAAAAGAGGGGACGATTACCCAGCTCACAAGTCACACGATCCATATGGAATAGTTCTAGGCTAGAGGCAACTTCCTTTGAAGCAACCTGTGTCATTTCAGAGCAAGGGATTTGAAACACCTCCCTTAACTGGCCGTCTCTTAGCTCCACCATATGGTCGATATAGGCTTCATAGTCTGATAAATCATGGTCACACAGGATGACTGTCTTCCCATCAAGAGCCAACTCTTTTAGAATCTCCAATATCTCCAGCCTACTCTTTCGATCAATAGAAGCGAAGGGCTCATCCAAGAGATAGACCCTAGGATTCATGGCAAAGAGAACCGCCAGCGCAGCCTTTTGCTTTTCCCCACCTGATAGGTGATGAATGGGACGGTTCAAGATTGCCTTACAGCGACATTGCCGGACCACCTCTGCTATTTTAGCATCAATTTCCTGAACGGGATGCCCAATATTTTCCAAGGTAAAAATCAGCTCCTCAAACAAGTTTTCCATGGTGAATTGATGATTGGGATTTTGAAAGAGAATGCCAACCGTCTGGACACGTTCGATGATAGAAAGCTGACTGACCTGACTCCCATCTATCAGGACTTGACCACTATAGGGAAGAGAACTGACTTGGGCAATGACTTGAAAGAGACTCGATTTTCCTGAACCACTGCTCCCAACTAACAAGGTAAAGGCTTGCCCATGAAAAGTAAAATCAATCGGCTCTGAGAAGATTGGGGACTGAATCTCCCGTAATTCCAGGCCCATCTATGCCTTTCCTCCAGCTGCAAACTGATGATAGAGTTTGACAATGGCACGAACCAAAATGGTACAGAAGAAAAAGACGGAAATAAAACGCACCACCAGCAAGGAAAGGACAAAAGGAAGGGAGAAGGCGTAGTAACCTAACTTAATGTATTCATAGACAAAACTAACAAGCGTAATCCCAATACTATTAGCAGTTAGAGAGAGCCAACTTTCATAGCGATTCTTGGTTACGATAAAACCAAGTTCACTTCCCAAACCTTGAACCAAGCCAGACAAAAGGGCACCTAGACCGAATTGACTACCATAAAGGACTTCAGCAAGCGCAGCTAGCACTTCTCCAATCGTTGCGCTTCCTACTCTTGGAACAAATATAGCCGCAATGGGCGCAGCCATACACCAGAGACCAAAGAGGATTTCATTGGCAAAGGCCTGCAAACCAAGAGGGGCCAAGATCAGGGTGAGGATATCAAACAGATAGCCTGACCCCACAAAAACGCCACCAAAAAAGATAGACAAGAAAGCAAGTAAGATAACATCTTTTAATTGCCATTTTTTCAACATAAAAAACTCCTTTTTTTAAAGAAAAGTGGGACATTCAAGGTGAGCTACCAAAAGGCTTGCCGTCAAGCCTATCCTCTTTTGATAAACAAAAAAACTCCAATTACAAACGAGAATTAGAGTTTAGCTTACAAGATTAGACAGTTCTTTTCGACATACGAAAAAAACCTTTTCACATTTCCCTTCGCCAGTCTTAACTGTATCAGGTTCAATGGGTATCATCTCAGCCTAAAGCACCCCAAATGTCTTTATTATTTAATTACTGGACCAGTATAACAGAAATTGAAAGCACTAGCAAGATATTTGACCGGAAAATATATTTATATAGTTTGTTTGTTACTTCTTTTAATCTACATAAAAGGATTGAATTTATCCTATAATTCATAACCGATATCAAAAAAGGCTAATTCCAAAGCAACTGCTTGATTCCAGCGTTGCTGAAGTTCTGTCAAATCTTCTCGATTTTTCCCGACACGATTAAGTTCATCAACCAGAAATTGAACCCACTCTGTAAAGAAAGGACCTCTGTGGAGATTGACCCATTCTAAATGAATATAGGCTTCAGGTAGAGCCAAATCTTTAGAACCCCAGTCTAAATAGAGACCTTCTGCAATGACCAGCATGACCAAAAGATGAGCATAGTCTGATGAAGTCACAGCAGAATACATTAGCTCCTGAAACGCTTTTGTTATAGGGTGCAAGGTCACTTCTAGATAGTCATTCTCTGCTACTTTTAACTCTTTGAAAGCCTTTTGGAAATAACCATCTTCATCTGCTTCAAGAAAGCCTAATTGCTTGGCAAAACGAAGTTTGGATTCAAGCTGGTCTGCGTGAGCTACACAGGCACCCAGCATGGATAAGAAGGCATCAAAGAAATGATAATCCTGAATCAGGTAGTCTTTAAAGACCTTATTCTCAATTGTCCCCGCAAAAAGTTCCTTAACAAAACGATGATTGATTGCAGCCTGCCAATCCTTCTGATTGCTTTTTAATAATTCTCCAACGGTCAAACCCGGCTCAAATGCATAGTCTTGTGTTTCCATATTTACTTTTCCTCTCTTTACTCGTTCGTAATCAACAAAATACCAAGAAAATCCTAGTTTTACTTGACCTTTTTAAAGAAAAGTGGGGCATTCTAGGAGAGCTACCGAAAGACTTGCCGTCAAGCCTATCCTCTTTTGATAAACAAAAAAACTCCAATTACAAACGAGAATTAGAGTTTAGCTTACAAGATTAGACAGTTCTTTTCGACATACGAAAAAAACCTTTTCACATTTCCCTTCGCCAGTCTTAACTGTATCAGGTTCAATGGGTATCATCTCAGCCTAAAGCACCCCAAATGTCTTTATTATTTAATTACTGGACCAGTATAGCAAAAAATGAAAGCCCTAGCAAGATATTTGACCGAAAAATATATTTATATAGTTTCTAATAACGATTGAATCTTTCTATACACGAAGAAAAACCTCCACATCAGGTGGAGGCCGTCTTCTTTATCAATACAATTTTAAGTCACGTGGGTCAACTGGGAAGGTTGGATTGTATGGGTTGTGACGGAGTTTGAAATGTTTGACATCCTCAATAGTCTGAGTTCCAGATAACTGCATGACTGTCTTCAATTCTGCATTCAAGTGCTCAAAGACTTGACGCACACCAACACTACCACCGAGAGCCAAACCATAGATCACAGGGCGACCAATAGCTACCAAGTCTGCTCCTGAAGCCAAGGCTTTAAAGACGTGTTGACCGCGACGAACACCAGAGTCAAAGACAATTGGCACACGTTTATCAACTGCTTCTGCTACTTCTTGAAGTGAGTCAAAGGCAGCTGGCCCACCGTCGATTTGGCGACCACCGTGGTTGGTTACCCAGATACCAGAAGCACCTGCGGCAAGCGAACGTTCAACGTCCTCACGGCATTGAGGCCCCTTGACATAGACAGGAAGTCCTGAGTATGTAGCGATAAATTCGACATCACGTGGAGACAAGCGTTGTTTAGCTGATTTGTAAACAAAGTCCATGGATTTTCCAGCACCTTCTGGCAGGTATTCCTCAACAATCGGCATGCCAACTGGGAAGACAAAACCATTGCGCTTATCGACCTCACGATTCCCCCCTACAGTTGCATCTGCCGTCAAGACAATCGCTTTGTAGCCTTCAGCCTTCACACGGTCCATGATATGGCGGTTAATTCCATCATCCTTACTAAAGTAAAATTGGAACCAATGAGGTGTTCCTTGAAGAGCTTCCGTAATTTCTGGAAGGTCAACGGTAGAGTAAGAGCTGGTTGTATAAAGAGAACCAAATTCATGCACACCACGCGCAGTAGCTACTTCCCCCTGCTCATTTGCCAATTTATGAGCCGCAACAGGTGCCATAATAATTGGTGAAGATAATTTTTCACCTGCAAATTCAATCTCTGTACTTGGATTTTCAACATCACAAAGCGTATGAGGAACGATGAGTTTGTGGTTAAAGGCACGGATGTTCTCGCGTAAAGTGAAAGTATCCTCTGCTCCACTAGCGATATAACCAAAGGCAGCTTTAGGAATGACTTGTTGCGCCATTGGCTCCAAATCATAGGTGTTAATAAAATCTACAGGTCCTTCTGCATTGCTTGTTTTATATGACATAAAGTGTCCTCCTTATTAAGTAAGCGTTTACTTTATCTTACATTAACTATCTTACTTCTTTTTCAGAATTTTTTCAAAAATTTTGTCTGGAAATTTCAAACTGATTATCTGAATATGCCCCAAAAAAGAGAGGACTCTCATTCTACCATTATCCTATATTCATCTTACCTTTAGAAACCTTTGTTTTATTGCCCACATATAAAAAATCAGATAATCCTAGTGACTACCTGATTTTTTATGTTTTATAATCTATCTAATAAAACTACTATTGGAATTATTGAACAAAATACTTTCACATAGTAAATTATTATCGAGAAATCATCATACTATTTCACTAAGCCCAGCAACTCCTCATAACTAGAAACAACGCCATAAATATATTGATCACTAATTAGTCCCGCCTTAACTAAAGCTTTAAAATGAACACGAGCACAATCGATTTTACCTTTTTCAGATTGTTTTAATTGAAGACTAGACATAGAACCCTTGGTTTCTGCTACAAAATAGATATGCTTTACACTACCTTCTCTAAATGCTATCGCCCAATCAGGATTGTAATCTCCAAGAGGTGTAGAAATTTTAAACTTCCCAGGTAGTTTTACATATACTCGAACATCCTCATACTGCTCTAAGGATTCTTTAAACTTACGCTCGATATCTGAATCCACCTTTACAAAGTTATAGATTCCCTTCGTAGATTCCAGCAAATGATCATCCGAAAGTTTCGCTGTTTCTGCATTATCGTAGAATAAATCCAAATCGTATTCATCTTCTAAAATATTGTATTGAATATGCTTGATTATTTGAGCTGCTTTTTGCTCATTAATCAACTTCGATACTTTTAAAATAAATTCTTCTGGGTTTTGTTTGAACTTTTCAAACTTATCAACTTTAATCTTACTCAGAATTTCTGCTACTACTTTACGAGTTAGACCTGTATGATCTGCTACTTCTCCTAACAAATCATACTGAGTCGCAATTTGACTATTTTCGATATACTCCTGAGAACGAGCATTTTCTCCAACATCTAGTTTCAAACCTTCTTTTGTCATTTGATCTGCACTGGCTTGGGTAATATTGTACACTGGTTGACTGACCACTAGCTTCTCATTAATATAAGCAACAGACTGCTCTATTAGCTCAGTATCATCAAAAGTAACTTGATAAGCTGTTTTACGATTAATCTGATTCCAAAGTGACAAGAATTCTTTTCGAGCGATATTTTCTTTATTTACTTCCTCAGAGAACTGCACTGTTGTATTGTTTGCATTTTCGATCTCATATTTTCCAGGCTGGTAGATACTTTCAAGTACTTCAACAACTTGTTTCTCAAAGCCAGGAAGTGTATCTGATAAGTTCAACTGATTATTTTCCTTGTCAGTAAAATAATTTGCAGTCAGTTGACCTTTCTTATCAATATAACCCAGACTGATCAAATCATACTGAATGGACTCTGCCTGTTCTTTGGTAATTCTGATCTTTTCTCCTGCTTCGTTTTCAATTACTTTATTTTCAAATAAGGCAACATCGACTTTTACAGGACGATCTGCTAACAGCTCTTTTAACTCTGCTTGTAAACCACGCGCAAATTGGTCATAGCTTTCATTGGCAATAACTGTCAGTTTATTAATTTCATGGACTTCATTCCCTAGGTGTTCCAAGTCTTGACGCACTCCATCTTGATCCACTGCTAAACGCATTCCACGACCAATTTCTTGTCGTTTTCGAGTCTCTGCTGAAGACTGCTTGAGAGTACAGATTTGAAATACATTGGGATTATCCCAACCTTCTTTTAAGGCTGAATGCGAGAATAGAAAGCGCACAGGTTCCTCAAAACTCAACAAACGTTCTTTATCTTTCATGATTAAATCATAGGCATCTTTATCGTTTGATGAGTTGCTTTTCTTTTCACTAGCAGATTTATAATCCACAAATACCGTCTTATCTGACTTTTTCACTTTATCGACTGAAAAGTAACCCGCATGAACTGCATTGCCATCAAGATGAGATTCCAAATAACGATAATAAGAAGAGGGTTCTTGAGTCTGTAAGAATTGTCTAACTTGACTTTCATACTCATTTTCAAAGATTTGAGCATACTCCCCATTGTGAGGATCATTTTGTGCATCATATTGCTTATATTTTGCAACCTCATCAATGAAGAAAAGAGAAAGAACCTTAATTCCACGATTATAAAGTCTACTTTCTTTCTCTAGGTGACTCTTAATGGTCTCACGAATTTGAATTCTCCGCATACTCGACTCATCGACTTCACCCATGACCTCTCCAACATATAATTCCTGCGTCGCACCGACCTGGATTTTATTGTCTCTTGCGTTAAATTGACTCAACGTCATGCCTTGATAGGATGCCAGATTACCCGATTCAGCATATAGATCAAAAGGGTCTTCAACGATTCTTGTTTTACGTTTCACG
>NZ_KV822038.1:79366-92669 GCF_001815805.1 Streptococcus sp. HMSC072D05 | reverse complement strand
TTACCTCGAACTCAATCTTAGCTTTAGGAGCTCCTATTTTTTGGGGAATAATTTCCTGTAAATAGAGATAGCCCTGCGTCCCAGTAGCTCCAGCTTGTTCAATAGCCTTCACCGCAATCTTCTTAACCAATTTTTGATTATACGCATCCATGGCATCCAATCGATAAACCATATCATACTTTTCTTTATGAGTAGCTGAGTAACGAAGGGTAAAGAGAGGCTTAAAGTCTTTTAGTCGTTCTTTAGTCTGCTTCCCTTCAACAGACTGGGGCTCATCAATAATCATGATTGGGTTCATGGCTGCTAATACATCAATTGGGCGACGCCAACGAAAACTTTCCTGCTCTTCATGAATGCGATTCGCAACTTTCCCTTTTGTATTAAAAGCCTGGGAGTTGATGACCATGATTTGAAGATCAGATGAGTTAGCAAAACTATCCAAATCTCCTAAACGTGAAGAATCATAAACAAAATATCTCGGCTGTTTCCCATACTCATCCTGAAAATGAGTTTTCATGATTTCTAAAGACTTAAGAACCCCCTCACGTATGGCGACACTTGGAACAACAATGACAAACTTGAGCCAGCCAAAGCGTTTATTTAACTCCATAATGGTACGGATATAGGTATAGGTTTTCCCCGTCCCTGTCTCCATTTCTATAGAGAAATTGTAGGCTGGACGACCTGCAACCATATCGACCGACAAACTTTCAGAGGGTCGTAATCCAAAACGAGTTTGTACAGCATGAACATTCCTTCGAATAGCTTCCTGGTCCAATTGAATCGGAGCATTTCGATAGGCATCCAATACCAAATCCACCTCATCTGACTTTTGACGACCTGGATCAGCCATATACCTAATTCCAGTTTGTTTGGCTTGCCCTTGAAATAAGTCTGCAATGGCACTAACTGCATCCAACTGGAATGGTTGTTTTTTAAATTGTAGTTTCATAATTTATTTTCTTCAATTCTTATCTTTTTCCAGTAATTATAAAGTACAATCACTTAATTAAATTATTTCAAATATCATGAATCTTAATTAATATATCCCTTTGATATTTCCTATTTAGTTTATTACTAATAATCTTAGCTACCATGTAGATGGTTTATGTGCAATAGCGTACTCTATTAATTCTTCCATTTTACTTTGAATATCTTCATAAACATACTTTGAAGTAAAGAATGGAGAATTATAGCAACGGACATAACTTGATAACGATTTGCCAGTTCGAGATAATGCAAAATTATCAAATGGATTTCTTCCCTGATTACTTTGGTTTCCAAATCTATCCTTTAAATTATGAATATATATTCCTACGATTCCTTTATTCAACTCAATCGCTTTTTCAATTTCATAGTTGATCCATTTACGTCCAGCAGTTTTCTCACCAATCAAAACAACCACACATGAACGCTTTGCCATTTGACTATCTATCCATAATTTTATCATTGCATCAGATTTTAATTTTACTTCTTCCCAATCATTATCAGAAAAAGTAGAATCACCTGATACTATACCCATATTTCTAACTTGAGATGCTCGCCAGTTATCATTGCTATAATGGAAGCTAAAAAATACTTGTCTTTTCATAATTTCCTCACTTATCTAACAACAACTATAAGAATCAATGTAGAAATAACTATTAAACCATAGGTATACTTTAAAATTGGACGAAAAAGTGTTATCAGAAGATCTCCCTCTTCTCTTTTTGGAGTCATTCTAAAATCTGTTTCTTTATCACTTAATCTTACTTCATCGTATAAACGTCTATATTGTCGTTCTAATAACAAGTAATAAGCATCATGAAACCAAAACAATATAGTTACAAACAAAATTAAAAGAAGTATATACCACATGCTAGTATTACTAAACCAAAATGCAAATAAGGCACCTATGGAAGTGAACGACCATCCTTTAACGACAAAAGAATTCTTACCCATTCGTTCAATGATAGCTTGTATCATCTCTAAATGTTTTACTTTGTGTTCACTCATATCCTACACTACCTTCACTTTTGTATTAGGTGATAATTCTTTGAAGATTTCACTTACGTTAATTTTATCTGCTGAATTGGCAAATGAGCTATCACGGAAAACCGCACGGAGTGGTTGTGCTTGAGCAATGTGTCGGATGACTTCTTCCGATACATCATCATCAAAACAGGCCATAAGGGAGCCCTGATCCACATCAAAGACTTCTGCTCCTGCTACATTCTTTAAATCAATCTCTAAAGATAATTCCATTCCCCATGTCAGCATAACTTGGAAGAGCAAATCAAGTCCAGAACGTCCTTCCTTGATATTGGATACACTGTCGAAAAGCTCCCCTTGGATAAATTGATCTGGTCGAGAAGAAACGTCTTTAAAATTAGAAGAGTCTAGTTTGTAAGCTTTAAAACCAAAGTCTTGTTTGCCAACTAATTCTGGATGCTCCTCCTGTAACTTAGCAGCAGCACGACGAATCCGCTCACGTGAAATTTGGTCAATGGTTTCATAACCTGCTTCTTTAGCAGCAGATTTTTCAGCAACTGCTTCATCCAACGTACACAAGATAAACTTACGATTGCCTCCATCTTCCGCATTTAGTTGCATGACTGCGTCTGCTGTGGTTCCTGAGCCACCAAAGAAGTCCAATATAATACTACTATCTTTAGGCAATGTAACACTTATTAAATACTTTAATAAATTTATCGGTTTAGGATTACTAAATAATTTATCAATACCAAATAATTTTTTTACATATTCCGTATTAGTTTGCCCATCAAATAAGCCAAAACTTGATTTGATAGCTTTGTGTTCATTTTGCAACTCATTCATAAACTCTTTTCGTCTTACTTGTCCGTTTGGATTTTTTGGAAATATTATATATCTTTCTGATATAAGACGATTTAATTCTTTTTCACTAAATGCCCAGGTATCTGTGTACGATATTCCAGTCTCTGGATCAATAATTGTAAATTCTTTAGAGCTTGTTGTAGATTTAATATTAGTATTTCTCCATAAACCTCTAGGATCATTATCTGGATTAGAAAAATCACTTTCTTCCCGTTTTTCTCCCAAAAATTTGAAGTCTTTTTTCTTCTGAAATACTAAAATATATTCATGAACTCCAGCCATCATAGTTGTGGGAGGAACTCCTTTAGCAGATGATTTTTTGTCCCAAACAATATTTTCTATGAAAGTTCCCTCACCAAATATTTCATCAAGCATTTGCTTCAAATTAGAATATTCATTTTCATCTATAGATATAAAAATAGCTCCATTATCTTTTAATAGATTACGCGCCAAGCGCAGACGTGGATACATCATATTGAGCCAGTCTGAGTGGTAACGAGCTGAACTTTTTTCATTCGGTTGTAATCCAACAACTTGACGTCCTTCTTCGTCCAAGAGGTCCATCTCTTCTTTTAACTCTTCGTCCGTTTTTTGGAACTTATCAGAGTATACAAAGTCTTTCCCTGTATTATAGGGTGGATCGATATAGATCATATCTATTTTTCCTAGATAGGATTCTTGTAAGATTTTCAAAACTTCTAGGTTATCCCCAGTTATGAAAATATTTTCACTCTTATCAAAGTCAACACTCTCATCAAGGTCTGGTCTCAAGGTTTTAGTTGTTGGTCGTCCAGCTTCTACGATAGCTTCACGTTTTCCAACCCACGTAAACTCATAGGATTCGTGACCATCCACAATTTCCTCTGATAAAAACTGTTTCAGTTTCTCAAAGTCAATAGCGGGACGAAGTCTTCCATATTCATCTCTTTTTTCTGTCAAGACTTCTGGAAAGAGTTGACCAATTTTGGAAATATTTTCTGTAAAAACACCTTTGGAGCCTACTTTTAAAAGATCGAGGCCGGTATGTTCGCCTTTATGTTGTTCTGTAGTCATATGTAACCTTTCTTATAATGGTTTCTGTGTACTTGTCTATAGTATACAAGTAATCCCTATTTTAATTCTTGGATCTGTTTGAGAACTTCTTGGTAGCCTTTCTTTACTTCCATCTGCTTTCTCATCGATTTTTCTGCATACATTTGCTTCTTAAGACGTTGAGCTTGCTTCTCCAGTTTTTCTAGTTGTTCCGTCAGCTCAACCGACTCTTTTAAGTTACCGTCCAACTTACTTTGAAATTGATCTTTACCCATTTTCTTAATCAACATTTCATAGACTTGGTCTAGATTGTCACCATCAAATTGGATCTGGTAATCTTCTTGTGTACGGAAACGACGGACAATTTTGAAATGTTTTCCATCTTGTTCTTTTGTTAGAGTTTCCTTATAATGAACCAAGAGCTCTTCTGTCACATCCCGAAAATACTCATCATCTTGCCAGAGACTATCAAATTCATCTAGATAGGATAAACTCAATGGAGCATGGTAGATATGCCGTGTGGTTTTGAACAAAGAAGAATCATAGCCCAATTCTTTTCGATCAAAGTTTTTGAGTTGATCCACAGCGACAGTATCATCATCCGTTTCTATCCGCATACCATTTGGCATCTCATCGGTTTCAATGTTGATAGATTTAAAACGAGCTTTATTCCTGATCCAGTCTGCACATTCTCTAGCGATTGCTTTTTGAGTTAATTCATTCATTAACTTCAGTTCATAACGTCCTCCAAAAATAGACTGCTCTCGCTCTTTTTTGGGGATCGTATATTCACGATATCCAACTCTCGTCTCATCAGTCACAAAGGTTGGATTTGTAAAGATAAATTTCAACTCCTCTATCGTTTCAAGTTCTTCCTTTAACTGTTGAAAGGCAAACATCGAAAAAGTCGCTGCTGCAATTTTGACCTAGCTTCCAGGTTTTATTTCTTTCTTTAATTCACCTCCTAAACGAATACTACGATTATCAATTTCCATCCTAACCTTCTTCAATCACACTTATTTTTTTGTAAAAACGCTACCAATATAATTCTATCATAAAAATGAAAAAGAAGCTTGCTATTTCTTGCAAGCCTTAGTTATTTTATTATCCTTGCCAATTTTCTTGGTCTTCTTTAAAGCGTTTTAGGAGAGCGAGTCCTTCTGGCGTGATGTAACCTTCTTCTTGGGCTAGGTGGATCAGTTCACTGTAGTTAGAAAGCGTCACCAATTTCACACCTGCGTCTGCGAAGTTCTTATCTGCTTTCGGCAATTGGTAGCTGAAAATCGCTACGACACCAAGAACATCGGCTCCTTCGCGTTTAGCAGCTGCTACGGCTTCAAGAACAGACCCTCCAGTTGAAATGAGGTCTTCAACAACAACCATCTTTTGCCCCTGAGCTACGCGACCTTCGATTTGGTTACCAGCTCCGTGGTCTTTTGGTTTGCTACGGATGTAGGCAAAAGGCAAGTTCATCTTATCAGCAATGATAGCTCCGTGTGGAATCCCTGCTGTCGCTGTTCCTGCAATCACTTCTACTTCTGGAAATTCTGCTTTAATAGCTTCCACAAAACCATTTTCAATCAAGCTACGAGTTTCTGGATAGGCAAGCGTCACACGGTTGTCAGTATAAATCGGCGATTTGATACCAGATGCCCAAGTAAAAGGCTCTTCTGGTTTAAGGTAAACGGCTTGGATTTTCAAGAGGTGGCTAGCGATATCTTTAGCAAGTGTCATGGTCTTCTCCTTTTGTTTTTATAATCTATTTCTTTAATTTTAGTCTTGGTTCCATTCATCCTTGATAGCATGATAAGCTGCAACAGGATCCTCAGCTTGGGTAATAGGACGTCCCACTACGATATAGTCACTACCGATTTGATAGGCGTCAGCTGGTGTCATGACACGTTTTTGGTCTCCAACCGCAGCTCCCGTTGGACGAATTCCTGGTGTCAAACAGATAAAATCTGAATTGGTAGCCTGCTTGATGAGTTGCACTTCCTGAGCCGAGCAAACGACACCATCCAAGCCCGCTTCAGCTGTCTTCTTGGCATAGTGAATCACAGACTCTTGCAGGCTGGTTTGGATATTTTGAAAATCCTGCATCTGGCTTTCCGACGTTGAGGTAAGCTGGGTCACAGCGATCAATTTGGCTTGTGTCCCCAGACCTTCACGCGCAGCCCTCATCATCTCCACACCACCTGCAGCATGAACGTTAGTCATGTCCACACCAAGCTGAGATAAGACCTTCATAGCCGATTTGACTGTATTGGGAATGTCATGTAGTTTGAGGTCCAAAAAGACACTATGCCCCAGTGACTTCAAATAACGGACAACTTCAGGACCTTCCGCATAATAAAGCTCCATCCCTACTTTTAAATAAAGACTTTCTTCTGCTGGGAAAAGAGATAAAAATTCCTTGACTGCCTCAAAACTAGGAAAATCAAGAGCAATAACTGGACGATGTTCACGCATACCTTTCTCCTTTTACCTTTACGAGCAAGAGAGTATGGTCAAAAATAAACCACGAAAAAAGGAACCTGCCAACAGCAAGGTTCCACGAAAAATGGGTAGAGTCCACCCTTTCACCGTCTAACCTTAGCTGCCTCTCTGGACTGCTTTAAAGGTTTTTTTCTATTCTATTATTTATAGTAGGACTTGTCAAGCAAAAACTCGAAACTAGACTTCTATACCATTCAAAATTAAGAGGAAAAGTTAGTCTAACGACTCTGTGATTGCTGGCTCGTTTGGCTTTGATTTCCTTGTTCTTCTTGTTTTTTCTTTTCTTCTTCCTGTTTTTTCTTCTCAGCTTCCTTGGCCTCTTGCTTGGCTTTTTCCTCAGCTTCTTCTATCAGTTTATCTGCTATCGTATAGCTGTATACTCCAGCCTCCATATCGACTACACTCGGTTCTGACAATTGTGGCTTGATTTTGCTGTAATAAGGTAATTTTTTGCTCAATTCTGATAGGGGAACCAAAACCTCATCTGTATCCAGCATGGTAATTTTTAAAAGATCTGCTGTTGCCTTGCTCGGCGCTAATTCGATTTTCTGGATTTGACTCTTGATATCCTCACTGATAGTAGACAATCCCGTTATCAGCTCTTTCACCTGCTGCTCATCGTTAAAGGTAACTGTCAGATAAGTCTCAGGCAAGTTTAAGCGATCAACAGGAGTTGACTCTACTGTACCACTAGAAAGAATAGGATAATGTTCTTCACCAGACACATAATAACCAACAATATCAAATTCCTTAACCTCAATCGTAAAGTTAGTCGGAAATTGATAGTTAATCTTCGCTGATTCTATCCAATGATTGGACTTGATTCGCTCAGCGTATTTTTCCTTATCCAACAATAGGGCTAAAGTATAGTCGCTATCTTGAATTCCAGAAGCCTGTTTGATATCATCCGCCTGCGTGTTACTATTTCCCTTAACCTCGATATTTTTGATGGTCGAAAGTGGAGTCAATAGATAGACTGAAAGAAGGAGGACCAGGACACTGGGTACCAAGATACTCACAGCTCGCCAAATATGAACAGGCGCAATTTTAGGCTTGGCAGGTTTTTCTGGTTTCTCTGGTTTCTTCTTCTCTTTTTCCTCTTTGACTTTCCGGTCATCCTTTTGAGATTTTTCTTCTTTTTCGGATGGTTCCTTGCTTGGACTTGAGGCTTCCTCAACTGACTCACTCGATGATTTCTTGGATTCCTCCAGTAGTTTCGAGTTGGCTTCCTTACGAGCTTGTTTTTCCTTTTCCTTCTCTTCAGCTAGGGCAGCTTCTTCCTCAGCCTTCTTCTTCAGGTATTCCTGGTTTCGTTTCTGCCATTCAGACAATTCTTGCTTCTGGTTTGATTCTTTTTTCTTATCCTTTGACATTGATATTCCTTATGCTAGGTCTTTTCTTAATAAATCGTAAAAATCTGCAAGAGATTTCAATTCAGTCGAAGCTTTCATGCTAGCTTGGTACTGATCCTTGTGACTAAGCAAGTGGCTGAGTTTCTCCTCCAAGCTTTCCAAGGTCAAGTCACTTTCTTGAAGTTCTTCTGCATAACCTTTCTTAACAAAGTAGGCTGCATTTTCAATCTGGTCTCCTCGACTTGCTTCACGACCCAATGGTACGATGAGATGGAGTTTCGCCATGGCCAAGAGCTCGAAAATCGTATTGGCACCACCACGCGTCACCACCACATTTGCCATCTTCATCAAGGGTTGATAGAGATCCGTCACATAATCAACACGAAAGAGATTTTGACTCAACTCATTGAGGCTTGAATCTCCAGTTAGATTGATAATATTGTAGCGCTCTGTCAACTCTTTTTTATGGTCTGTCACTAATTGGTTAAATACACGGGCTCCTGCAGAACCACCGACAAACAATACCGTTGGCAATTTAGGATTAAAGTGGGTTTGGATATCCACCAATTCATCTGGTTCTGGAGTGTTTTGGTCTGAAACCTTGGTTACTGCCCCCACATGCTCGACTTTTGCAAGACCAGCAGGCTGCTCAAATGTTGAATACATCTTAGTTGCAAATTTATAGGCGATTTTATTGGCCAAGCCCATAGAAAGGTCCGATTCGTGAATAAAGACAGGTACCCCTGACACACGCGCTGCGATAACCGGCGGTACTGAGACAAAGCCCCCCTTTGAAAAAAGAGCCTGTGGACGCAGTCGTAACATGATAAAGAGGGATTGGACGATACCCCAAGCAACTTTAAAGACATCTAGCATGTTTTGCCAGGAGAAGTAACGACGCAACTTCCCAGTCGCAATAGAGTGGAAGGTCACATTCAAGCCTGACTTGAGGATTTCTTGGTGTTCAATTCCATGCTTGTCACCGATATAGTGAACTTCCCAGCCGTCTTCGATGAACTTAGGCATTAACAAAAGGTTGAGGGTGACATGTCCAACCGTCCCCCCACCTGTAAAGACAATTTTTTTCATATTATTCCTTTAACTCCGCTACTGTGTCGATGAAAAGATCTCCACGTACTTCAAAGTTAGCATACATATCCCAGCTAGCATTGGCAGGACTGAGGAGAACCACATCTCCTTGAGTCGCGAGCTCATAAGCCTTGCGGGTCGCATCAGCAACATCTGTCGCATCTACATAAGCCACACCAGCCTTCTCTGCTGCCCGTTTGACACGTTCTGCAGATTGACCGAGGATAACCATCTTCTTGAGCCCAGTAATATCTGGCACCAATTCGTCAAACTCATTGCCTCGATCCAAACCACCTGCAATTAAGATAACCTTACTGTTGTCAAATCCTGACAAGGCTTTTTGAGTAGCCAAGATATTGGTTGACTTACTATCGTTATAGAATTTGACACCCTGAATTTCATCCACAAATTGGAGACGGTGTTTGACACCACCAAAGGCTGATAGAGTTTCCTTGATGGTTTGGTTATCCACGCCACGAAGCTTGGCTACAGCAATGGTCGCAAGGGCATTTTCTACATTGTGGCTACCTGGAACACCGATTTCACTAGCTGCCATGACCACTTCTCCACGGAAGTAGAGTTGACCATCTTCCAGATAAGCCCCATCAATCTTTTCCTGTGTTGAAAATGGAACAACAGTGGCTTGTGTTTTGGTAGCCAATTCTTTTGCCAAATCTTGGTTAAAGTTCAAAACAAGAAAATCACCTGCTGTCATCTTGTTCTGGATATTCCACTTAGCTGCCACATACTCTTCAAAAGAACCATGATAGTCGATATGAGTTGGCATGAGGTTGGTAATAACCGCAATCTCAGGATGGAATTCTTGGACACCCATCAGTTGGAAAGAAGAAAGTTCCATGACAAGCGTGTCCTTGGCTGTCGCAGTTTGAGCCACTTGACTAGCAGGATAGCCGATGTTCCCTGACAAGAGACCGCGTTGACCAGCAGCAGTTAAAACTTCCCCAATCATCGTCGTTGTGGTTGTTTTCCCATTTGAACCAGTAATACCGATAATTGGCGCATCTGAAATCAAATAAGCCAATTCCACCTCAGTCAAGACTGGAATCCCCTTTGCCAATGCTTTTTCAATCATGGGATTGCTATAAGGAATCCCTGGATTTTTCACCATCAGAGCGAAATCTTCATCCAAGAGCTCCAAAGGATGCCCACCAGTGACAACCTTGATTCCCTCTTCTAGCAAGCTTTGAGCAGCAGGATTCTCCTCAAAAGGCTTGCCGTCATTTACTGTCACAATAGCACCCAGCTTGTCCAACAAACGGGCCGCAGACTCACCAGACTTAGCCAAACCTAAAACAAGTACTTTCTTATTTTTAAACTGATCGATTACTTTCATGTCTCAAACTCCATTTCTACTCCTACTATTTTACCATTTTTATGGAAATAATACTAAACGAAAATGCTCTAGTCCTCATTCTGACATCGAAAAAGAGAGCCATAGCTCTCTTTCTCTTTATCTTCTTCTGCTCTTTTTTTCAGACATGAGCGTAATGTCTCTCAAGCTAAAGTAGGCTAGGGCCAGCATGGCGATTGTGACAAAGAATTCTGTCGGTAATTGGAAGATTTGCAAGATGGACAACATCAGCAAAATCAAGAGTGCAACAACTACAAAGACCAAGATAACGATGTTGACTGTTCCTTTGATACTTTGGGGTGTCGCAAATACATAGAGTAGTAATAAGAGTATCCCTATGATTAAATAGACCATCTTTATCTCTTTCTAGCTCTTATTCAGCTGATTTTTTCTTTTTGTTGGCTTTCTCGCGCTCTGCCTTGTTGAGGATTTGTTTACGCAAACGGATAGACTCAGGCGTTACTTCCATGTACTCATCGTCATTCAAGAATTCAAGAGACTCTTCAAGGGTCAAGATACGAGGTGTCTTGATAACCGCTGTTTGGTCCTTAGTAGCTGAACGGACGTTGGTCATTTGTTTGGCCTTAGTGATGTTAACTGTCAAGTCATTCTCACGAGAGTTTTCACCAATGATCATTCCTTCGTAAACCTCAGTACCTGGATTGACAAAGATGGTTCCGCGTTCTTCAATCGACATGATTGAGTAAGTTGTTGCCTTACCAGCATCGATGGAAACGAGGGCACCACGGTGACGTCCACCAATTTCACCCGGAATCAATGGTAAGTATTGGTCGAAAGTATGGTTCATGATACCGTAACCACGAGTCATTGACAAGAACTCAGTTGAGTATCCGATCAAACCACGCGCTGGAACAAGGAAGACCAAACGAGTTTGACCATTACCAGTTGAAATCATATCCAACATTTCACCCTTACGTTCAGAAAGGCTTTGGATAACAGAACCTTGGTATTCTTCTGGAGTATCGATTTGAACACGTTCAAATGGCTCACATTTAACACCGTCAATTTCTTTTATGATAACTTCTGGACGAGATACTTGAAGCTCATAGCCTTCACGACGCATGGTTTCAATCAGGATTGACAAGTGCAATTCTCCACGACCTGAAACAGTCCATTTATCTGGTGAATCCGTTGGGTCAACACGAAGGGAAACGTCTGTTTGCAATTCTGCCTGCAAGCGTTCTTCTACCTTACGAGAAGTTACCCATTTACCTTCTTTACCAGCAAATGGTGAGTTGTTGACCAAGAAAGTCATTTGAAGCGTTGGCTCATCAATGTGTAGGATTGGAAGAGCTTCAACTGCGTCTGTCGGAGTAATGGTTTCACCGACAAAGATGTCTTCCATACCTGAAACGGCAATCAAATCACCTGCTTTTGCTTCTTGGATTTCACGACGTTCCAAACCAAAGAAACCGAAGAGTTTTGTTACACGGAAGTTCTTCGTTGTACCATCTAGTTTAGAAAGGGTAACTTGGTCCCCAACCTTAACAGTACCACGGAAGACACGACCGATACCGATACGTCCAACGAAGTCATTGTAGTCCAAAAGTGACACTTGGAATTGCAAAGGCTCATCTGAGTTGTCTACTGGAGCTGGGATGTGGTCGATAATGGTGTCAAAGATTGGTGCCATCGTAGCTTCTTGGTCAGCTGGATCATCTGACAATGAAGATGTTCCGTTGATAGCTGAAGCATACACCACTGGGAAATCAAGCTGGTCATCATCTGCACCAAGCTCGATGAAAAGTTCCAAGACTTCGTCCACTACTTCTGCTGGACGAGCTGATGGTTTATCGATTTTGTTGACAACCACGATTGGAACAAGGTTTTGTTCCAAGGCTTTTTTCAATACGAAACGAGTTTGTGGCATGGTTCCTTCGTAGGCATCCACGACCAAGACAACACCGTCAACCATTTTCATGATACGCTCAACTTCTCCACCGAAGTCCGCGTGTCCTGGTGTATCCATGATATTGATACGAGTTCCGTTGTAGGCAACGGCAGTGTTTTTCGCAAGGATGGTTATTCCACGCTCTTTCTCGATATCGTTTGAGTCCATAGCGCGCTCTGCCAATTCAGTACGTGCATCAAGCGTTTCTGATTGTTTCAATAATTCGTCAACGAGGGTTGTTTTACCGTGGTCAACGTGGGCGATAATCGCAATGTTACGGATATCTTCTCTTAATTTTGTCATGATTTCCTCTAATATTTAAATTTTTATTTCTAACTGAACAATTATACCACAGTCTCATTCAAAAATCACAGTTCAGCTAAGTGTAAATGTTTTCACTCTGCTTTTCTAGTCAAGGCAACTCTTTTCAAAGTCAGAGACTTATGATAAGATAAGCTGGTATGCGTTTAGATAGATTATTAGCCCAAGAAAAGGTCAGTCGCAAGGCTATGAAACAGGCTCTATTAAAAAAAGAAATCCTAGTAGACGATTGTCCAGCCAGCTCCCTGGCTCAAAATGTCGACACTGGGTTGCAGAAATTAGTCTTTCAAGGACGGCAAATCCAAGGCTACGAGCACACCTACCTCATGCTTCATAAGCCAAACGGAGTCGTTACAGCTAGCAAGGATAAGAAACTGCCAACCATCATGGACCTACTCCCACCTGACATCCAGTCTGACCAGCTCTATGCTATCGGC
The DNA here is from genome assembly GCF_001815805.1 of Streptococcus sp. HMSC072D05. Lineage (GTDB taxonomy): Bacteria > Bacillota > Bacilli > Lactobacillales > Streptococcaceae > Streptococcus. Next base: position 79,823 of record NZ_KV822038.1, on the reverse strand, counting down.
AGATTAGACCGCGATACGACGGGACTGCTGCTTTTAACAGACAATGGACCTCTTGGCTTTCAGCTCCTTCATCCCCAGTACCATGTCGATAAATCCTATCAAGTGGTAGTAAACGGACCGCTCACGTCAGACCATATCCAAAAATTCAAAGATGGGATTGTCTTTTTAGATGGGACCACTTGTAAACCTGCTCAGCTAGAAATTCTAGACATAAGCCCAACAGAGAGCCATGCCTCTATTACCATCTCAGAAGGAAAATTTCATCAAGTTAAAAAAATGTTCCTCTCAGTTGGTGTCAAGGTGACTGCCCTAAAACGCGTCCAATTCGGTGACTTTACATTAGACCCAGAACTAGCAAAAGGGCAATTCCGCCCCTTGAATCCAGAGGAATTGGAAATCATAAAAAACTACTTAGAGATGAGTCGATAAAATAAAAAAGCTTTAAATTTAAAGCTTT
>NZ_KV822038.1:58945-79266 GCF_001815805.1 Streptococcus sp. HMSC072D05 | reverse complement strand
AAAGCTTTAAATTTAAAGCTTTTTTATTTTTTGCTTATCTAAAAAATACTGCGACAGCTACAATTCTAAAAAATACTGCGACAGCTACAATCCAGTTAAGTACAGAAACCACAAGTCCAATGATATTCAGAATTTTTCTGTTTTATAGTCTAGTCCAGATTCTTTTTGGTATGAAAAAGCCAAGACCAATCCTATGATCCCCAAAATCAGACCTACTATTGGAAATAGCAAACCAAGGACGATAGATAAGATACCTAAAATAAGTGAAGTTTTTTCTTTTGTTGTGAATTCATATTATAAAATCTCCTTAAATTTAATATAAATGATGATACCTTAAGATACTAGCTTTATCTACCATTCGACAGATTTTAATAGAATGTTAACTCGTCTTCACTTTCCCTTTCCAAGAATCTAGTCCATAAGAAAGAATATAAATCTCAGAGAAACCTTGTTTTTTCAAATAAAGTGCTGCATTGGTCACTCGTTGTCCACGTTGATTTTCGTAGAGAAGGACAGGTTTATCCTTGCGAAGGGCTGCAAGGCTTGACTTCAACTGATTTGAAGGAATATTGCGAGCTCCGAGGATATGTTTTCTGTGAAATTCTGCTGGTTCACGGACATCAATCAATTGCCCTTTTCGAATCAAGGCTTCAAATTCTGCATTATCCACTATCTTAGCCGCACGACGAATACGAAGGTAGTTATACCCCATCCATGCCGCCATCGCTAGTACGATTCCCCACAAAACCCAAATTGTCATAAGTTCTTATCTCCATTTTTCTCTATGTAGTCTAATTCTATCTTGTGCTCTCTACGAAGAACAGCTTCCGCTTCTAGGTAATCTAGCTTGTCCATGAGACCTGCATCATAAATCCGAGAGAGTTCGAGCTTCATCAGTTCAATATCATACAAACGCTTCCCCATGTAAACAATAATGCCAAATTGTTTGAGAAATTGCTGCACATCATAGAATGTTTTCATAGCTTCCATTCTAACAGATTTTAGACTTTTTTTCAATACTGGACCGGTTCTTTCCCCCTATTTTCTTCGTCTTCATTGCCCATTCTTCCGCAAGTATGGTACAATAAAAACATGAGAATTCAACAACTACACTATATTATCAAAATCGTCGAAACTGGCTCTATGAATGAGGCAGCCAAGCAACTCTTTATCACCCAACCCAGTCTCTCTAATGCTGTTCGAGACTTGGAAAATGAAATGGGCATTGAAATCTTTATCCGCAATCCCAAGGGAATTACCTTGACGCGTGATGGGATGGAGTTTCTCTCCTACGCTCGTCAAGTTGTCGAGCAAACTCAGCTTCTGGAGGAACGTTATAAAAATCCTATCGCCCACCGCGAACTTTTCAGCGTTTCCTCTCAGCACTATGCCTTTGTAGTCAATGCCTTTGTCTCTCTGCTCAAGAAAAGTGATATGGAGAAATACGAGCTCTTCCTTCGTGAAACTCGGACTTGGGAGATTATCGATGACGTCAAGAACTTCCGTAGCGAGGTCGGTGTCCTCTTTTTAAACAGCTACAATCGTGATGTTTTAACGAAAATGCTGGATGACAATCACCTGCTAGCCCACCACCTCTTTACCGCTCAACCCCATATCTTTGTCAGCAAGACCAACCCTCTAGCTAAAAAAGACAAGGTCAAACTGGCTGATTTGGAAGACTTTCCTTATCTGAGTTATGACCAGGGGACGCACAACTCCTTCTACTTTTCAGAGGAGATTCTTTCACAAGAGCACCACAAGAAATCCATCGTAGTCAGTGACCGTGCCACCCTCTTTAATCTTTTGATTGGTTTGGATGGTTACACCATTGCAACAGGGATATTGAACAGCAACCTCAACGGAGACAATATCGTTTCCATTCCACTGGACATTGACGACCCGATTGAACTAGTCTATATCCAACATGAAAAAACCAGCCTGTCTAAGATGGGCGAACGCTTTATCGAATACTTACTAGAAGAAGTTCAATTCGATAATTAATAGAAAAATGAAAAAGGGAAAAAGAAAAAGTTAGGAAATAAAAAGTGAAAAAGATACTACTGACCAGTGCTTTAATCCTTTCAATCGCAGGATTAGCACCCGCATCCGTCTTAGGAGAAGAAAACACAACTCAATCCACATCTGCTGTCAAGGAAGCAATTGCCAAAGAAGAAAAGAAAGAGTCGAGTGTTGAGGAAAACTCTAAATCAGAAGTTCTTCCTAAAGTAGATGTGCAAGAAGACAAGCCCAAAAAAGAAGGATGGTACCAAGAAAATCATCACTGGCGCTTTTACCAAGATGATAAACCTGCTTTGAACTGGAAACAAATCCAAGGCAAATGGTACTACTTCGATCAAGATGGTAATCGTCTTCATTCTACTGTCTACAAAGGTTATGCCTTTGACCAAGATGGTGTCATGACAGAAAATAGCTGGACCAAACTGGACAATCAATGGTATTATGCTGATTCCTCTGGACGACTTGCTCAGAACACCTGGAAAAAAATCAATGGTTCTTGGTATTATTTTGACCAAACTGGAAGCATGCTCAGCAACACTGCCGTTGACGGCTATCTGCTCACAAAAAGCGGGGCTATGGCGGAAAAGGGCTGGACAAAATTAGATCAAATTTGGTACTATGTCGCTCCTTCTGGAAAGATCTCGCAGGATAAATGGGAGAAAATCAACGGTTCTTGGTATTACTTTGACAAAGACGGTGGAATGCTGAGTGCGACAACCTTCAAGGGCTACCTCTTCAACCAGAGCGGAGCTATGGCAGAAAACAACTGGGTCAAAATCAAGGATACTTGGTTCTATGCGAACGGGTCAGGGAGATATGTCCAAGAAAACTGGCAAAAGATTCAAGGTTCCTGGTACTCATTTGACCAGAATGGTGGGATGCTAGCAGACAAATGGAAAGAAAGCTACTACCTTAAAACCAGTGGAGCCATGGCGGAGAATGAGTGGATCTTCGATAAAGCCTACAAGAGCTGGTTCTATCTAAAAGCGGATGGTCGTTATGCAAATCAGGAGTGGATTGGAGCATACTACCTCAAGTCAGGTGGTTACATGGCAAAGAGCGAATGGATTTACGATAACTCTGACAAAGCACGCTACTACCTAGATGATAATGGACATTATGTTTCAGGAACTTACAAGATAGACGGTAAGGAACACCTGTTCCAAAAATACGGCCAATGGATTTCTGAAGTTTCAACTGAAGGTGGATTTGTAAAAGGCCAATACAGCAATACCATTTTCCTAGATCCTGGGCATGGTGGTCGAGATTCAGGTGCCTTTTACTACAATGTAGCTGAAAAAGATCTCAACATGCAGATTTACCGTAAGCTTCGTAGTAAGTTGGAAGAACTAGGTTACAAGGTCCTCACTTCTCGTGATAGTGATATTGACGTTGATTTTGTTACCGAACGTTCTCGTATGGTTAATAAAACCAACTCGGATATTTTTATCAGTATTCACTTCAACGCTACTGGTAATACCTACTCAAAAGCGAGCGGTATTCAAACCTACTCCTATAGCGATGAACCTGATTATCCAAGTAAGATTAATAAATACTGGCACAATCACCCAGATCGTATGAGTGAAAGCAAACGCCTCGCCACTGCCATCCACTCCTCTCTCCTAGCAGAAACAGGGGCCAAAGACGCTGGTCTGTTGGAGAGCAGCTATGCCGTACTACGCGAAACAGCCAAACCAGCCGTTCTCCTAGAACTTGGTTATATGGATAATTTCTCCGAAAACCAACAAATTAGAGATAGCCACTACCAAGATAAACTGGTCGCAGGCATCGTAAAAGGGATTCAAAAATATTACGCTGGTCCGTAAAAAAAGTCTCGAGAAATCTCGAGACTTTTTTATTTATCTTCTTTTTTATCCTTATCAGGAAAGAGGTAGCCAAGTCCTACACAAGCTAGCACACCGGCACCAATCACCAAACCACTTGAAATGGGCAAGAGATCAAAAATAGCATTTGCAATGATAAAAGCAATAATTAAGCACATCAGACTAGCCTTATAGTCTTTTTTCAAAAGATTTTCTAGAGTGAAATAGAGGAATAAGCCAACTGGAATCAGTGACCAGAGGTTGACATCCAAACTTGGCCATCCAACAGATCCGAAATACAATACTAGCGCTGCTGCTACTAAAAATACAAGTCCCAATAATTTTTTCATTTTTTTGTCTCCATTTTCTTTTTTTGGTTCTTGAGTTGTCTGATACTGACCCCTCACGTCCCTTACATGAATCATTATAGCAGAGGAATTTTTCAAGAACAAGCCCTTTTGCCTATCTGGTCAATATCTCTGTCTAAGTGGTTGAGTATTTGTAACAAAAGAAAAAGAAGCCCTAATGGGCTTCTTGATTCTGCCGATTGCAACAGTATTTTTGAACGAATACCATCTAGTTTTTCTTTTCCTTTGGCTCTAGAGAAGATTTGATTGATTCACGATCTGCTTGTAGTTGAGCTAAGTTCTTTTCTGCTTCCTCAAGTTTACTGGTATCTGGTTTCACACGATAATAAACATTTTCTGGTTTCATTAACATCGCTTCATATTGTTGTCCAGAAAAAAGTCTTTCCTCAGCATGATTACTTTTATCCGTAATCTTTCCATCATCCCCAGGTTGCATAACAACTCCACTTGGCACAGCTACTACTACAAATCCTCCAGCAACAGAATCTTTTACCCATGCACTAATAGACGCTGTCTCAGGGTTACGACTATCTTGACCTTTTGATACCTTTAATCCAACTACAGATTCGTACTTTTGATCATTTGTAAACCAAGTCGCACGTACCTCTCCAGAATCATTAATAATGTATTCATTACCAGATTGACTACGCCAAGTACCTTCTAAACTAGACAAATCATTGTTCTTGATTGCTTCAATATCTAGTTTTGGAACAGCAGTTTCTTTCTTGAACTTGCTAACAAGTGCTTCTGCTTCCGTAATTTTGGTATCTAAAGCAGTCAGTTGATCCTTGAGTTTTTGAATTTCCTCTTGTTTATCCTTATCAGTCTCATCTGTTTTTCCTTGGCTTGTAGACGATTTACTTGTTGACTCTGTAGTTGAAACAGCAGACGATGTTTGATTTGACTCTTTCTTTCCAATCAGAAGATATGAGAAAATACTTACCAAGATGAGAGTGACTAAAACAGAGAGTGCTATGCCAATATAGATTTTTATATTTTTATTCGGAGCCGACTTTGATTCAGACCGCTTAGGTCCATTGATCTCTTCAAATTGTTTTTCCCGTTCTTTCTTATTCATAATTTTCTCCTTTTTGATTGATATTCAGGCAAGCTTACGATACTTCATTCGTTACTATCCATGAACTTTTATGACTTTTAAAAAAAATCCAAGCAAAAATTTCTAGAATAAATAACTATCAAAATATCTCTAGATTGGTATCAAAACAAGTATTTATTACAATACATTATACCACAAAATATAAACAACCGTTTGTATTTATATTTTTATAAGCCAAAGAAATGGATTTTAAACAGAACCCATCTCCATTAGAAAAAGCCTGTCCTGTGACAAGGCTTTTACATATATCTCTTTAAAATCTCCTATTTTCATAGAAATCTAAATAATATATTTATAAATCAATATTTTCACAAAACTATGTCATCACCTCACTATCTAATCTCAGTACTTAAAGCATTTTTTCTATAGCTTTTGTCTTAATCTTTATTTTTTCTCTTCAATCCAAGAAAAGCTCCTACTATAAACATGATTCCGGCAGCTAATAGTGTCTGGGCTCCGCTTGCTGTTCCGGTTTTTGGCAACTGATTAGGATTGTTACTAGTTGATTTACTATTGATGTTAGTATTTTTATTAGTTAAGTTCCCTTGTTCATTTAGATAAACGTTCTTGTCAATTTCAAAGTTTTTATCATTTTCATCAGAAACAATACTGTTGACATCATTAGTTGAATCAGATTGTGTTTTTTCTTTCTTTTTCGATACATCAAAAGTAGGTTTATTTTCCTCCTCCTTTTTCTCCTCTATTTTCTTGAATACAGGTTTTATAAAGGTATCTTTTGATAGATTAAGAACATAGCCGGCGTCTTTTTTCCCTTCGAAACCAGAAATTTCCCAACCATCAAATTGGTATCCTTTTTCTAATTCACCCTTATAGACAGGTAACATAAAATCTTCTTCCGACACTATCGTTGAACTCATTTCTTTTCCATTTTGAATGGTTACAGTTACCCTATGAGGTTTTAGTTCACTTACCTCTCCCGTATCTTTGTTTAAAATGAATTCTTTTACGGTTGTATTTCTTGCGAAATCTTTTACAACAATCTTAATGTTTAGTGTCTTATCTGTTAGTTGTTTAATATCATCAAATGATTTGTATTCTTTTCCATTTACATAAATATGTTGTTCTTGAATCTCACCATCGAATCCATTATTTCTTTTATCATTGATGTTAAAGACTACAGATTTTCCGTTAGCATATTCGATACTTGTATTTCCCTTAGGATCAATGTTTACTTCTGGTTTTACATTATCATATAAAAATTGATAGTGTACTCCAACCGCTTTCGCATTCAAATCGCTATAGCCAGTTTGAAGATAAACATTTCCATCCATATCTGTTACCTTATCTGGAAATCCGTTTGCTTTATAGTCTTTCATTCCCCAGTCCATGATGTCACCGTCTTTAACATTAAGCTTAATGTTAAAATCTCTAGTGTTATCAATGTGTAAATCTCCATAGATTAAATAATTATCTACAACAGATTCATTAACTCTCAACTCCCAGTTAAAACCACCCTTATCAGAAATCTTACCTCTTAAATAAAATTCTGGATTTCGTACATAAATTTTATTAGATTTAGATGGATTAAAGTAGTTCTTGTCCATTGAGAGGTTTACTGGTTTTGCATCAATAAATAACGTAGAGCCATCTTCTTTAATAGCTTCTACATTGGACTTATCCTCTCCTGTGTACTCTTTACCATCTTTACCAAATAATACCAGTTTAGAAGGATCTGTTACAAGATTGCCATCTTTATCGATTGCCTCCCCTTTATCATTCATTTTAAATGTAAACACTTGATATCTTACAATGTTAAAGCCGTCCAAAGCCGACATTAATACTGATTGAGTACTTCTTCCATCTTCAACATTTCTACTATCAGCATAAATTGTTGTTTCTGATAAGACTCTTAGATTAGGATTGGCCTTTTGGATTTTTGCTATATCTTCCTGGCTATAAACTCCATTCCCTTCTAACATATCCGTTTTTCCAGGATTATAGGTAGTCACTTTTAGTGCATAGCCTTTTCTCAGAATGATATTATCCTTTAACAGATATTGTTGTTTTTCTGAATCAGCATAGATTTTACCAGATTCCATGTCCGTTAAATTGTTTGGTTTGTTTTTTGAGAGATCTCCTTCTCCTAATTCTATTACATTCCCATAACTTGATGCATACGGATATTCTGCTTTAGTTTCCTTATTTTTTTCAGGCATTCTAATTTTAGTTTCAGCTTTTATCTGACCATCATCTTTGACAAAAAACCTCATATCTCCTGCAAAAGCTAATCCATCCACAATATCATTAATATTAGCGTATAAATCAAATGTCATCGTTTTTGAGTGGGAATCATACTTGGTCGTTTTGATTTCTATCGATTTATAATTATTGCCATAATATACCTTGGCATTTTTAGAAACATTACTGATCTTTCCAAGAATTTCAAAGTGTCCATCTTTAGACGGGTTTAGAATGCCATAAATTTTTGATTTGATTTCATCAAGTTTTTCAGTTTCATATTGTAAGGCACTACCATCGTCATAAGCAATGATATTTCCCTTATCATCGTATTTATAATCGTATTCCTCTATTCTCTTACCAGTTTCACTTGTAAAGTCATCAACTTCTCTGAATTTCTTTTTAATGAGTTTCTTTAAGTCTTTACTTTCAAAATCTCTAATTGTTGAAATAGTTTTATGAATAGTCAAGCTAGATTTTTCTTCGGTAGCCTCTTCATTTTCTTGATGATGTTCTACTTCCGTTGTATCTTTTTTAAGACTATCCTCTTTTCTATTTTCTAAATTTTTAAATTTAGATTCGGGAATCTCGCCAAGCTTTTGGTATTTAGATGAATCTTGATCAGGATCTACTAGATAATAGGAAATCATCCCCTTTTCATCAGCATGATCAGCAAATTTAATTCTATGAATCTTTGTGAAATTGCTAGAACCGTCTAATGCAATCACTTCAATGATTTTGCCTCTTAAATCTCCTGCACCTTTAATTTCATAAATGGTATTTCCGTCTTTGTCAAGTTTCCTATTTCTTCCTTGACCCTCACCTGCATAAGTGACTTCAAGATTTTTCTCAACCTCTCCATCTTCATTAACAAGAGCGGCCCCAGCATACCAAACTTCGTTGGCAATCTCGTCAAATTTTTCAGGATGTTCTTTTTGATCTCTCGCAAATAACGTTTCATTCTTGTATTGCTCTTTGACCTTGTGATAAGTATCCTTTGTAATTAACTTAATTTTTTCAGGGTTTGAAAAATCAATTGAAACAATCTTTGGAGGTGTGTTATCAATTTTTACAGGAATATAGGAAACCTGCCATGGGTAATCCTTGGTTAATCTATATTTAAATTTATAGAAATATTGGCCTTCCGCAATCGGTTCAAATTGTCCTCGTATCTTAGTAGCAGGATCTTTTTTGTCATTACTTTCTGGGGCATTTTCTTCTCTACCTCTAGGGTTATAAATGAGTCCATCCCATTTCAAGTCACCCCAAACTTTTAGTTTAGATGATTTGATTCCTTTTGCATCATTTCTTTTAGAGTTTAAAATTCCTTTAATAAAGTGTTCTCTCGAAATGACTTTTAAGTCTTTTTGATTTTCTCCTTCTTTATTTGTATTTACTATTGAAATCACCCCTTCTTCTGCACTTCTTAATACAAGTGGAGAAGGCGTTAATCCTCTCTCAAGTTGAGCATCTTGAGGATTTCCATTTGAATCTAAAGGATAGATTTTAGCAATATTAGAGCCACTTGATGAAGGTGCGTTGATTCCTTCGTTATTGAAAGCAAATAATTCTGGATTTTGATCTAGGGATGTTGTATTTTTATCTTTTCTATTTTGGATAACTCCTGCTGGATTAAATTTATCTATACCATGTTCTCCACCAATCCCCTTATTTAAGGTACCTGGAATTTTTGGTTTACCATCATCATCATAACCTTCCATTGCTTTTGATTTTGATCCTTCTTCCCAGGCCCATTTATCAAGGATTGGTTCGTGGTTCCAATTCCCAGCAAATCCCATTAGAGGCATCGATAAAGAAGGTTGGAAGTTTCTTTTCTTCCCGTTGGAGTTTAGAGCTTCCATTTCTTCCACTGACTCAAAATGAATAAATGATTCTACAAATTTATTTTTATTTTTTGCTTCTCCAACATTTATAACCGCATTTAAATCAAAGCTGGAATTTGGACCTATAGTGAAAGTATCATGCTCAAATGTGATATTTGCTCCTTTGACTTTTTCTGGGTGAATTTCTGGAACAATTTGCTTCCCGTCCGGAGATTTTTCATCTTTATATGTTTCATCGAGTTTTAGCCTATCAGTTAGAGCATCTGTAGTTACAGTTGATGCAGAAACTTTAAAGGTTAAAGGTCTGTTTGAGGTATTGTGAAGCTTAATTGTAAAGTATTTTTTATCACCTTTTATTTCTTTAAGAGAAATGGAACCATATGAATTTACCAAACCTTTAGAATCTGTATTTTTGAAAGTTGCTACAACTTCATTTCTCAAAGCGTTGGCAACATTAATTAGCCCCGCTCCCTGCTGTCTAGGTGATGCAAAGTATTGACTCTTTTCTTTCCAAGAGGTTGCATCCATCATAGGTCTTGCAGTATTTTGTAGAGCTATTTTTGTAAGACTTGTAAGGTCTATTTTGTCATCTCCCTTAAGATTTTTCAAGACAGGTCTTTCAAGCAATTCCTTTAATTTTGGTCGAATCAAAACAGTAGAAGCTGCTACGATTGGAGTTGCCATACTAGTTCCTGACATATAACCATAAGTGGATTTACCATTGATAACATTTAGAGTGGATTTAATATTTTTACCAGGTGCTGAAACATCCGGTTTTAAAAGCAAGTCTGTTCTTGGCCCCCAAGATGTAGACCCTGCTGGGACTATAATATCTTCTTTATAAAGTTCTTTGTCTGTGTCAGCTGCAAATTTAAAGTCAATTTCTTTTTCATCACCTACATTCGGTTTATTAGAATTATAGCTTTCCATATCAATTGGATAGTATTGTTCTAAGTTATCTTTAAAATCTTCCTTATTATTTCTTTTGACTTCAGTTTTTTTATCAGGGTTAATCATGTTCCATAATTTTACACCATCATCTCCTGAAATTGAAAATACTTGACTAGTAGTCCCTTCATCCGCTTCATATCCCATAGCTGGAAGGTCTGTCCAATTATCTCTATTGTAGTAATTTACAGTATTTACAACCATAATGGCACGTGCGCCTTTATCCGTTGCTCTTTTAAAAGCATCTTTTAAATCCTTGGTATAAATTCTATCCATTACTGCAATTTTGCCCTTAAGATCCAAGCCTATCAAATCTTTGTCTTGACCTTTGCCTATATATACAAATTTTAATTTATTTGGAGTTTTTGACCCATCCTCATTTGTTAGGATTTTATTTTTATCGAAAAAAGCTCCTATATTTCTGTATTTAAAACTTTGTCCTCCAATGTTAACCTTATCAAACTCAATGGTTTGATTTTTAGCAGAAGCGACCGCTATCGCATCTTCATGTGCGGCAGTTCGTGTTACATTTCCAGTATCTGTCATTTTCAGATTATTATTGGCTACTAAATCCCAAGAAGAACTTGAAGCAGAAGTCGCAAAATTACCTGTAGCAACAACCATTGGGATTCCAGCTTTTCTTAATGCTCTAATAGCCTCCCAATATTTCTCGCCTACAAGACCTGTTCCCGTAAAGCCAGATGATACCGAAACAACATCGACATTGTGTTTGATCGAATCTTCAATAGCATGAAACATTGTTTCATCACCCGCAAACCCAGATCCTGCGTCAGAGTACATTTTATAAGAGAAAATTTGTGCATTAGGCGCAATTCCATCTATGCCATTAAAGTTCTTGATGTCTTTTTCAGTATCATTTCCAGCAAGAATCCCTGCAATATGCATCCCATGTGGGTCAAAATAATCCCTTCCATCATCATATTTTTCTACAGTGATTTTACCACCATTATAATAATTGAACGCATGAGGGATTTTATCACTCAACCAATAATTTTTATCAGTGCCTTTTAAGTCATCTTTTTTAAATTTCATCGAGTCTTTGGCATCATCATCGATTCTCATAGCCTTATGCCTATAATCTGTTCCAGTATCGATATTTGAAATAACCATACCTCTACCATCAAAATTTTTCCCAAATGGAGCATTAATAGACTTTAGGTAATCAATAGCTTCCTCAACTCCAATTTCCTTTCTGGCATGATTCATCATTGGTTGGACTTTTTGTGATCGTTCAACCGACGAAACACCTTCTATTTGTTTAATTTTGTCCAAATTATCTGGAGTTGTTTCAATGGCAGCGCCATTAAAAATCGTATTATAGGTATATAAAACTTTTGTATCCTTAAGATTGGATAGTTCCTTGATTGCTTTTTCTCCAGATTCTTTATCTTTAAATTCAGCAATATAGACAAGTTTATCTTCTTTTTTCGGATTTTCTGTATCTTTATTTACAAATGAGTCCGCATCATCTCCTTTGGGTTGCTTGGAGTCTTCTTTGATACTTGCTCCTTCGTTACTAGTTTTTTTGTCTATCTCAGACTTTCTACTAACAACCTCTTTTTCCTCAATAACTGTTGTCTTCTTCTCCTCAATATCCTTTGAAGTTTCTATAACATTATGAATATCTTCAGATTGTTCATTGTTTTCTGTTTCTTTATCTGCTACTACTTTTTCTTTACCAGAAATTTTTAAAGCATCTTCAGAACTAGGTGCATCTGCTACTACTTTTTCTTTATCAGAAATTCTTAAAGCATCTTCAGAACTAGGTGCATCTGCTAAAATTACCTCATTGGGGGCATATGCTGCTAAAATAACTGCAGCAGTAGTTAATGACAATACCGTACTTTTTTTCATTATAATTCCTTCATTTTTTATTTTAAACCCAATAGATAGAAAACTTTAACTTTGCTAGCCTTTGTTATAAAAAGTTTTATGACGTATTATCTAGTGGGATAGAGTAGTACATTTATATATAATTGTTAGCTCTCTGAAAAATAGTATATCAATTAAAAAAATTTAAGTCAAGAAAAATTAACCCAGGTTAATTTTTTTTTTAATCCATGTTAACAAATAGGTTAGTCAATAAATATTATAGTTAACTGGGTACAATATAAACTCATTCCTCCCATCAAAAATAGTAGCAATCAACTGGAATAATTACCAAAATCGCAAAAAGGGGTATGGATAGAATATATGCCTTAATAAACATGCAAAAACAACCGCTATAATTTTCAACGGTTGTTTGTAACATATTTAATGTTTAAATCTCATCCTATTTTATATCTTACGAACCCGCACTTTCGTAAGCGTCCAAGCCCCTGTCCCAGAGTTTTAAAGAAATAACAAAGAAAACAAGGGAAATCAAAATCAACCCACCAATGTTAAAGAGCCCGTCTTTATCCTGCAAGAAATAACTGGCAGGATAGTAGGCTGTAAAGGCGAAAGGTACGATAAAGCTAATCAACCAACGAAGGAGCGAATTGTAAATGGAAATCGGGTACTTGGCAAAATCATTAAACATATAGAAAATATAAATCATGGCACCTGACTGCTTGGTCCAAAAAGCGATGCTGGCAGTCGCGATTTTCAAGGAAGTATAGATCAAGGTCGCAAAAGGAATACAGACTAGAAAAATCAGGAATTTTGGAAGAGTCCAACCAATGCTAGACACTGTGGTCGCTAACAAAATACCACCGACCAATAGTTCGCCCAAGGCATCAATCTGAAAGGTCTCAACCAAGATGTGAAAAAGAGGATTGATAGGACGCGTCAGGTACTTGTCAAACTCTCCTTTTCGCACCAAACGTTGCCCCAGAGCCCAGAGATTGTCAAAAAAGAGATGATCTAGTCCCTTGGGAATTAAGGAAAATCCATAGATAAAGGCGATTTCTTGAAAAGTCCAGCCTTCTAAGGAAGGAATGTGTTGAAAGAGCACATTGAGAAACAAGAGGTTCAGGCCTTGAGTCAGAAAAACTCCTAACACGCCCACCACAAAATCGACCTTGTATTCCATGATTTGCTTGATGTATTGTCTGATAAAAATCAAATGCATGCGTTGATATTTTTTCATACTAACCTCCTTGAATAGTGATAAAGGACTGGACTCGTTTCCATATCAACTGAGACAAGCCCACCATCACTATGAGCCAGAAGAACTGTAGCAAGAGTGCTTGAAGAATCTGACTGGCATCGTATTTCCCAACAATGATCATAACTGGAGTATAAATCAAAGATGAAAAAGGCAAGAAGGACAAAATATCAGAAACAATCTTTGGAAAGAAAGCCAAGGGAATCAGACTTCCAGACATAAAGGCCACTATAGAAGTCTTGAGTAGATTGGAACCCCATAGATTTTTAAAGACAAAGGCTGAAAATCCAAAGCAGATATTAAAGAAAAAGTTGATTAGGTAGGCTAGAGTTAAGCTAAAAAGATAAAGGATGGTTAAGCCCAGCAATTCTACAATTCCTTGTCCTGATAAGATTTTCATCAAGACAATGACACTTAAAAATGGCAGTCCAACAGAGATAAAAATCAACCACTTGGAACCAAGCTCCGTAAAGAGATAAGAGGCCGCAAAATGCACTGGTCGCAACAAGCGCATGATAATGGAACCATCCTTGACCTCCTCCCCGATCATAAAGGAGCTGTCCGACCTAGTCAAAAGATTAGTCACAAAGCTCATGATGATGTATAGGGTGATGTCTGCCATACTAAAGCCCTGAATCAAAGATTCTTGCGAGGAATCAAAGACAGCCTTCCAGAGATAGAAAGCAACAAAAGCTCCCATAACATCCCCAATCCGATAAAGTAGAAAGTTGACTCGATAGGTAATCAACTCCTGAATCCCTGCATTGATAAAGGGTTTATAACGTCTCCACAATTTGACCATCTTAGAGCTCCTTTCGGTAGAAGCGACGGATAATATCCTCAATATCCGTATCCAACATCTTCAAATCGCGAATTTCAAAATCAGACAGGGTTTGCTTGATAATATCAGCTGACTGGTAGCGGGAACTATCAAATTCAATATTGAGGCTATTTCCTTGTCTATCAATGGTCATATCAGGCAGGCCTTCATAGTGAGAAAGGAGATGACTTTGACCTGGTAGCAGTTCAAAGGAAAGAGTCTTCATCTTGCCAAAGGTCTCCTTGAGCTGGCTAACCGTTCCATCAAAAATCTCTTGCCCCTTATCAATCATAAAAATTCGATCACAGAGTTGCTCAATGTCGCTCAGGTCGTGAGTGGTCAAGAGGATAGTTGTTTCTTCCTCCTGATTGATCTGGGTAATAGCCCGACGAATGTTGTCCTTGACCGAAACGTCCAAACCAATGGTCGGCTCATCTAAAAAGAGAACTTTAGGATTGTGGAGCAAGGAAGCCGCAATATCCGCCCGCATCCGTTGCCCCAGTGAAAGAGTCCGCACGGGGTCTTTGATAAAGTCCTTCAAATCCAAGACTTCATTCAAAAAGTCCATGCGTTTATGAAAGAGCGAGTCCGGCACATCGTAAATCTCTTTTAAGACCGTATAGGTCTCTTGCAGAGCCAAATCCCACCATAGCTGGGTACGTTGTCCAAAGACCACACCAATATCTTTAACATAATCCTGACGATTGTCCTGCGGAATCTTGCCGTTAATCCGACAAAAACCAGATGTCGGTTTTAAAATCCCTGTCAGCATTTTGATGGTTGTTGACTTCCCAGCACCATTTGCGCCGATAAAACCTAGAATTTGGCCCTTGGGTACCTCAAAAGTCAAATCCTTGACCGCTTCAAAGGTCTGCTTTTCAGGATGAATAAAGGAGCGCAAAGCCCCTTTCAAGCCTGGTTCCTTAACAGTCTTCACAAAATTTTTCTGAAGATGTTCCACTTCTATCATTGCCATATCTATCTCCCTATCGCAAGGAATAGCAACATTGTATTTTTGACTACAAATATTCTAAGTCCTTACTTTCTAAACTTTCTAATTGTTATTCTTACAGAAGGCTTTATACCAACCTATTATAGTCCAATAAAAAACGGAATGCAAGCGTTTGCCTACAGATTATGAAATTAGAGATTTCACTCTTAAAATGCTATTTTAAATCCAAAATTCTGGTTTAATAGTTTCCTTAAAACACCAAAAAGACCTGCCCGATGGGCAGGTTACGAGTTGTAAAAAGCAAACTATTTTGATCAATATGATTCACTATTTAATCAACGAACTAATCTTTCAAAATTCTTTTCACAATCCCATCTCTATCAATTAGAAAACAATCTGGAAAGGTCATATGCTCCCATTTTTCATAATCAAAACTGGAATCAAAGTGATGTAGTAGTATTCCTATCAAATTCCCGTGTGAACTAAGTAAAATCATTTTTTCTGAGTATCTCTCTTCCAATTCCATTAAAAAATTTAGTACTCTAGCTAGTGCGTCTTGATTTGATTCCCCTTCTAAAAGAGATTCACTAGGATTTTGCCATAAATATTTAATACTGTCTTCAAACTCAGAATCTTTTATAAAGGTTGAAGATAATTTTCGCTCTCGTAACCGATTATCAAGAACTATTTTATCAAATTGAATTGGCGAGCTATTAATCGTTTCAAATGCTCGTTTATAAGGACTAGAAAAATAATAATCAATATTAAAAGAATTCAAAAAATCTAACTGGTCAAGAGATGAGAATCCTTTTTCTGATAAAGTTCTATTGAAATCATCACTTGAAAATCTTGAATGAGCATGTCTAAGTAAAATATAAGAATTATTCATAAGTCATTACCTTTCAATTATTATCATCAGTCTCAATGGATTTTTAAGCCCTCAATTATTCTCTAAAAATTCTTTAATGCGAGAAACAATAGCATCGCTTTGATAATGATAGAGGTCGTGAGGCGCATCCATATAGACGACTTGAACATTAGACTGGTCGCTTGCAAATCTCTCTGCATAACGTTGCCATTCTGATTGGCTAAAACTGGTGCCTTCGCCGTTAGATACCAGTAATAAGGTGGGAATTTTCGGATTGATGCTAGAGGGAACTTTCTTAGCATTTTCCTTTACCGTTTGAGATTCATAAAGCATGGCTTGTGACATCAACTGCTTATAAGCTAGAAGTTTATATTGTTTTCGTTCATTTTCGGTCAGAGTTTGATTTTTTATATAAAAAGACTCAGGTAAATAGCGTAATAAACCAATCTTGCTACTCCAATATGCCACAGTGAGCAAGGCCTGATTATCCTTTAAATTCTCATAACTTGACGGCAGTGCCCAATCCAGACCAATCAAGGCTTTCACTTCATCAGGATACTTCTCCTGCCAAGCCAAACTCTCTAGACTAGCCATGGAATGAGACAGAATGATAAACGGCCCTGTGATATTTGCTTGGGAAAGAGCTTGGCGAGTCTCAGACAAAACCTCCATCACATCTCTTGAATGATTGCTATCATCACTATAACCATATCCCGCCCTCTCCACGATAACTAGCTTATACTGTTTCGATAAGGATTCCGATACTTCTTTAAAATCCAATATAGGAGAAGCAATACCAGCACCTGAGATAACTACTATAGTCTCAGGTCCTTCACCTTGAACATAAACATTCATTTGATGACCATTGACAAGAACTTGCTGTCCCACAGGTGTTAGTGAGGCTTGTTCCTTTTCCAAACTGATACGATGAAAGATGAATGTTGCCCCTAAAAACAAAAGAATGAAACTAAGAAAGCCAAGACTCCATTTTTTCAGTTTTTTCATAGCATTATTGTACAAAAATTAGACTCTTTTAGCAACTTAAGATAGATTCTTCCCCAACATATTCTCTATAGTTTCAAACACCAAAAAACCTGCCCTTAGGGGCAGGTTCTTTCTGTATTGTTCAGCTCGATTAAGCTTTACCTTCTGAACCGAATACGTCGATGCGTTCTTCAACTGATGCTTGGATAGCTTTTACACCGTCAGCCAAGAATTTACGTGGGTCGAAGAGTTTTTTCTTGTCGTATTCTGCTTCGTTTGCTTCGTAGTCACGAGCAAATTTACGAGTTGCGTTAGCGAATGCGATTTGACATTCAGTGTTAACGTTAACTTTCGCAACACCAAGTTTGATAGCTGCTTGGATTTGCTCATCAGGAATACCTGATCCACCGTGCAATACGATTGGGAAACCTGGAAGAGCTTCTGTCAATTTTTGCAAGTGGTCAAGGTCAAGACCTTCCCAGTTTGCTGGGTATGGACCGTGGATGTTACCGATACCAGCTGCCAAGAAGTCGATACCAGTTGCAACCATTGCTTTAGCGTCTTCGATTGGAGCCAATTCACCTTTACCGATGATACCGTCTTCTTCACCACCGATAGTACCAACTTCAGCTTCTACTGAGATACCTTTAGCGTGAGCTTTTTCAACAACTTCTTTAGCCAATTTAAGGTTTTCTTCAACTGGAAGGTGTGAACCGTCAAACATGATTGAAGTGTAACCAACTTCGATACACTCAAGTGCATCTTCGTAGTGACCGTGGTCAAGGTGGATAGCTACTGGTACAGTGATACCCATTGACTCAACAAGGTTAGCGATCAAGTTGCGAGCAACTTTGTAACCACCCATGTATTTAGCAGCACCCATTGAAGTTTGGATCAAAACTGGAGCTTTTTTAGCTTCTGCTGCACGCAAGATAGCTTGAGTCCACTCAAGGTTGTTTGTGTTAAATCCACCAACTGCATAACCGTTGTCACGAGCTGCTTGGACAAATTTTTCTGCTGAAACGATTGCCATTTGTCAGGCCTCCTATATATTTTTTGGGACATCCCATTTACATTGTTCATTTTATCACTTTTTGACAAAAAAAGCTAGTTTTTCCCATACTTTAGATTGAATTTCTTCCAACTCAATCAATGTAAACCCTTTCTTTCCCTTAGTCTTGATCGACTTTAGGATAAGACATGAAGAAGGTCAAACGATAATCTTGCATCTCAAAATGATAAGGTAATTTCTCGTGTTCTAATAAACTTTTGACCACAAAGAGCCCCATTCCTGAACCCTTGGCCTTGCGACTAGCATTTTCAGAAAAAGACTGGGCCAATTTTTCTTGTTCTTCAGAACTACAGCTATTCTCAATAAAGAGTTCTCCTTCTCTCTCCCCGATGCGGACCAGGCCACCTGGAGTGGAGTGCTTGATGGCATTGCTGATGAGATTAGATAGGATCAATTTCATGACAGATGGGTTTATGTAAGCTTGCTGACGGGTTAGGCTAATGTCTACCTGAAGTTCTCTCTCCTTGGCGAGCAAAGCATAATCATTAACCAGACTTTGCGTCATCTGAAGAAGGTCGACCTCTTCTTTCTCGTCTCGCAATTCCTGAACAGAAGAAAGAGACAGTATCTGGAGAACGTGGTGGCTGAGGTCATCCACAATCCCCAAGGCAACTCCAAGATAATGGTCTCTATCCTTATAACGGCCGACATTTTCTTTCATATTTTCGATTAGGATTTTCAAGCTAGCCAGTGGTGTTTTCAATTCATGAGAAGCTCCTCGCAGGAACTCAACCTTCATCTTCTCCAGCTGGAGAATAGCTTCATTCTTGTCATGCAAGTCCGCAATGACAGTCAAGAGATGCTGGTAAAGGCTATTGATTTGTTCCTTGAGATCACCAATCTCGTCCTTAGAATCTACACGCAATCGCACTTGGGCATCCAAATCCATCATCCGACGGGTCACTCGCTTGATTTCCAAAATCGGTGCAACAATGGTTCGAGCATAGATATAGGCTACCAAGAGGGAAATCAGAAAGGATGCCAGCAAGGTATAGGGGAGAAACTGGAGACTGATCTGCTCTGCTTCTTTTTGCAAGTCCATGGAAGCTAGAAATTGGAGAGTCATGGTGCTACCATCTTGCGTTTTCACCTCACGCTCCTCGATAAAGAGGGAAATGGTCTGGCGGTCCGTATCCAGAGGAAGATTGTCCTTGACTTCTAACTTGTCCTCGGTCATCTCTCCCTTGACAGCCCCTTTGATATCACTGCTCTGGGAATACAAATCCAACACTTGCTCGATGCTTTGCCTATCTTTTCCGTCTAGGGATTGGGCAATAGCAGTCGCTTTCTGACCAATGGTTTCCTGACGATGGCTCAGATAAGTAGAGGGAAAGAGAAAATAAATGGCTAAATGAAGACAAATAACCAGAACACTAAAAATCGAGAAGGTATAGCTAAAAATCTTTGTAAATAAACCTGTTCGTTTCATTTTCGCTCCAATTTATAACCAACATTGCGCACAGTGAGGATGCAATCCAAGTCTAGCTTTTTCCGCAGTTCTTTGATATAGACATCAATGACACGGTCAAAGGGAACCTCATCTGTTGCCTTCCAGACCGCATCGATAATCTGAGAACGAGTCAAGGCCCGTCCTTCATTTTTCACCAGATAGTCCAGAATTTCCAACTCTTTGGCATTAATGGCCACTTCTTGACCTGCGAGGCTTGCACTGTAACTCTCAAAATCCACCTTGGTATCCTTATAGGAGAAGACTCGTCCCGTATCGTAGTAGCGCTTGAAAATTGCATCCACCCTCACTTTTAGAAGGGAGAGAGAGAAGGGCTTTTCCAGATAACCATCTGCTAGAGAAGCAAAAGCACTCATCTTGTATTCCTCATCCTGAAAGGCGGTTAACATCAGGACAGGGACCTGACTGGTTTTACGAATCTCCGCTAGGACTTCGAGGCCATTAAGCTTGGGCATTTGGATATCCAATAAAACTAGGGCTACTTCATAGCTGGAAAATTTTTCCAGAGCTTCTTGACCGTCTGCTGCCTCAATGGTTTCATAACCACAATCCGTCAAATAGTCACTGATTCCCTCACGGATCATCTCTTCATCTTCTACAATTAAAATTTTCATAGAAAAAACGGTTCACATCCTTTAAATTTCTTGTAAATCTCCTCTGTTTCATCCTGATAGGAAGAGTCCTTATACTCAATGAAAACCAAAGAGCAAACTAGGAAGCTAGCCGCAGG